>NZ_JBSHFH010000019.1:0-53195 GCF_053617235.1 Streptomyces sp. NPDC055749
GTACGACGCGACGCGTCGTACCGGCCCCCGAGGCCTTGATGCGGGCGTGCCCGCATCCGCAAGGGAGGCTCCGCGAGGGGCCTTCGCATCCAGCGAAAGGCATCCCCACGGTGCGTACACGAATGCTTGCTCTGTCCGCTGCCTCCGGCGCCGCTCTGATCGCCGCGGCGGCGCTCCCCGCCACTGCGGACGGCCGTACGGCCCCCCGCGAGGCCGCGGAGGGCTCGGTGAGCGCGTCCGCGCTCCTGGCCGAGGTGCGGTCCTGCACGCGGATCTCGAAGGGGAAGTACCGGACGGACGCGGGGCGGCCGGCGACGGTGCCGGTCTGCGGGATGAACGGCGCCGTGTTCTGGAAGGCGGACATGGACATCGACTGCGACGGCCGGACCACGAAGGCCTGCAACAAGAAGACCGACGCGTACTTCCTGCCGGAGACGGCGTTCCAGAGCTCCCGCGGGAAGCCCCTGGACTCCGCCGCGCTGCCGTTCGTCGTCGTACCGGGTCCGGGCCCGCTGTGGGACTACCGGAAGTCGGGCATCGAGGGGGGTGGCGTGGTCGCCGTCATCTACCGGAACCAGGTGCAGTACGCGGTGGTCGGCGACACCGGTCCCACCGGGATCATCGGCGAGGCGTCGTACGCCTCCGCCAAGGCCCTCGGCATCGACCCCGACCCGACGAGCGGCGGCGTGGCGTCAGGGGTGACGTACATCCTGTTCAAGAACTCCCGCGTATCGCCGATCGAGAGCCACAGCGAGGCTGTCACCGCCGGGAACGCGCTGGCCAAGAAGTTCGTGAAGAACAACTGACAGCGGCCGGCCGGCGTCAGAGCGCGGTGAGGATCCGCGGGCCCGCGTCGGTGATCGCCACCGTGTGCTCGGCGTGGGCCGCCCGGCTGCCGTCGGTCGTACGGAGCGTCCAGCCGTCCCGGTCCGGTCGGAAGTCGTCGAGCCCGCCACCGATCAGCATCGGCTCGATCGCGAGGACCATTCCGTGCCGCAGGGGCATGCCGCGGCCCGGGCGTCCCTCGTTCGGGACGCCGGGGTCCTCGTGCATCGACCGGCCCACACCGTGGCCGCCGAAGCCCTCCGGGATGCCGTACCCGGCCGATCGGCACACGGTGCCGATCGCGTGCGCGATGTCTCCGATCCGGTTGCCGACGACCGCCGCCGCGATGCCCGCGTCGAGCGCGGCGAACGCCGTGTCGATCAGCCTGGTGTCGGCGGGGCGGGCCCGGCCGACGGTGAAGCTGATGGCCGAGTCGCCGACCCAGCCGTCCAGGGTCGCGCCCGCGTCGATGCTCACCAGGTCGCCGTCGCGGAGCCGCTCCGTCGTGGGGATGCCGTGCACGATCGCGTCGTTGACGGACGTGCAGATCACCGCGGGGAACGGGGTGGGGGCGAAGTGCGGCCGGTAGTTCAGGAACGGCGAGGTGGCTCCCGCCTCGCGCAGCACCTCGCGCGCCACCTCGTCCAGTTCGCGCGGCGAGACGCCGACGGCCGCCGCTTCCCGCGCGGAGGTCAGAATCTGTGCGACGACCCGGCCGGCCTCGCGCATCGCTTCGATGGATGTGTCTGTCTTGAGTTGCACCATGCCAATTACTATACCGGTCGAAGCGGTATTAGAATTACGGCATGGTTCGTACACCCCTGACCCCTGAAGAGCGCGCACGCGGCGAACGCCTCGGCCGGCTGCTGCGCGAGGCGCGCGAGGGCCGCAGCATGATCGCGGTCGCGGCGAGCGCGGGAATCTCCGCCGAGACCCTCCGCAAGATCGAGACGGGCCGGGCCCCCACCCCCGCCTTCTTCACGGTCGCCGCACTCGCCGGAGCCCTCGGCCTCTCGATGGACGAGCTGCTCACCCGGTGCGCGCGCGAAGAGGGGGCTCTGCCCCCACCCCTCCCGCTCACGGCCTGAGCCCCGGGCGCGTAGGGTCGCGCCCGTGACTCTTCAGGACTTCGCGCGCAGTGAGTACGTCAGCCTGACCACGTACCGGAAGGACGGCACCCCCGTCGCCACGCCCGTCTGGGCCGCGGCCGACGGTGAGGTGCTGTACGTCTGGACCCGCTCCGACTCGTGGAAGGTGAAGCGGCTGCGCAACAACAGCCGCGTCACCGTCACGGTCTGCGATCTGCGGGGCCGCATCGCCGAGGGCGCCCCGAGCGCCGAGGGCACAGGCCGGCTGCTGGACGAGGACGGGACCCGGAAGGTCCGCAAGGTCATCGGCCGGAAGTACACCTGGAAGTACTGGCTCCTCGACTGGCCCGCGACGGCCGTGCGGCTCGGCAAGCGCCCCCACACGGGCATCGCGATCACGTTCTGAGCCCGTCGTCCGTGGGGGCGCGCGGCACGGAGGTGCGCGCCGACCGCAGCCTGCGCGAAAAGCCCGCGTAGCCGTCCCGTAACACGCCTGCGATCGAATACTGCGGACTGGAAGGTTCCAGTCAACGGTCGGCGAGGGCGACGATGACGGTGCATCAACCTGCGGTGGAAGTCAGCACGTTCGCACACTATCTACGGGACCTGACGGCCCTGCTCGACCCCGGACGGGGTTGGTACGGGGTCTTCTCCCGGCGCGACCCGGACGGCATGCGATCCTGCCTCGAAGGGGCCGAGGTGCCGCCCTGGGACGTGGTGGAGTCGCTGCTCCAGGACCTGGCCGTGGCGCGCGGCACGGCGTTCGCGGAGCACGAGTCGGTACGGGCGGCGGCGCTGTACTCCGCGTCCGCCACCGCCCACGACCGGCGGCCGGGCGGACGACAGGCCCTCGTCGGGCGGCTGGAACTGATGCTCCGGGAGCAGTCCCATGCCGCGCAGCGCCTGCGCACCGCTGCGGAGACGGCGGGGCCCACCCCGGAGGCGCGGTCGGAGGCGCTGGCCTGGGCCCGGGACGATCACGAACGTGCCTCGGCCCGCTGCACGGAACTGCGCAAACGGCTCTCGGCGGTGTCCGTGCCGAAGGGCTGGTTCCGGGAGGAGAGCGCGTCGGGGGAGGGTTCGGGGGAGACTCCCGCGCGCCGGGGTGCCGCCGAGGACGCCGGCGAGCCACGGGTGAAGCCGACCCCCGCCCCCGCCCCGAAGCGCAGGAAGCCGCGCGGTGCCCGCTTCGCCGGGCTGGACGTCGATGACGAGTCCTGCCTGACCGCCCCACAGGCGGTGCCCGTGCTCCCCGTCCCGCCGACGACCGCCGCGGGCCCGCGCGGCGCCCGCTACGGCGGCACCGCGCCCCGCGAGGACGACCCCGACACCACCGGGTCCACCGCCGTACCCGCACCCGACCCCGCCGCCCGGCGAGCCGCCGAAGAGGCCGTCGAACGGCTCGTCCGGCTGCGCGCGGAGGGCCGCAGCGGCGAGGCGCACGTCGTGCTCTGCGAGGCGGCGGCCTGGCCGGCCGGCCGGCTGCCGGTCCTCGCGCTCGCCCTGCACGGGGCGGGACTGGACGCCGACTGGTCGACCCTGCTGTGGGAGGTGTCCACGCTGCCGCCCGCCGGGCTGGCGGCGGCGGTGGGCGCACTGGCCATCGCCGGACGGACCGACGACTGCGCGCAGCTGCTGCGCCAGGGTGCGTCGCGCCCCGCCGCCGAGATAGCCGACGCCGTGGCCGCCCTCGACCGGGCGGGCCTGGCCCTCCAGGCGCGGGCGCTGCTGGGTGCCTTCGTGCGCGTACGTACGCCCCAGGACGCCGCGATGATCGCGGAGCGCGATCCGCGCCACCTCGTACCGCAACTGCTGGCAGCGGCCCGGGAGGTGTCGGCGGCGCGGGAGTGGGACCTCGTCCACGCACTGCGGGTGGCGGGCATCGCCGGGGCGTAGAAAGGGAGTTACCGTCAGGCCCTGGGGTCGGACCTGCGGGGTCCGGGCAGGGTGTGGCTGTGGCTGTGGGAGGGGACCGCGTTGGGCCTGGTGATCGAGAGCCGGCCGTCGGAGCTGGCGCACGTCGAGCGGGTGTGGCGCAGTCGCAGCGAAGACGTCGGGCAGATGATGTCGGTCGCGACGTCGCACTGGGAGCTGGTGTTCTGGGAGCACCAGGGCCGGACGCAGGCGGCGGTGCTGGGTCCGGAGCCGACGGCGTCCCAGGCCCCCGTCCCTGCGGACGCCGTCTTCTTCGGGATCACTTTCGCGCTCGGCACATCGATGCCGCACATCCCGATCAGCCGGCTGGTGGGCGGCAGCGCGGAGATTCCCGACGTGACGCGGCGCTCGCTGTGGCTGAAGGGGTCCGCCTGGCACGTTCCCGGCTACGACAACGCCGAGGCGTTCGTCCGGCGGATGGTGCGCGAGGGCATCGTCGACCTGGACCCCGTCGTGCCCACCGTGCTCGACGGTGCCTCCCCGGACGTCTCCGACCGCACCCTGCAACGGCGTTTTGTCGCGGCGACCGGCCTGACCCAGGGCGCCGTCCGGCAGATCCACCGTGCCCGCCAGGCGGCGGTGCTGGTCCAGGAAGCGGTGCCGGCCCAGGAGGTCGTGCACCGGCTGGGGTACTTCGACCAGCCGCACCTGGCCCGGTCGTTGAAGCGGTACGTCGGGAAGACCGCCACTCAGCTCAGCGACACGGACGCGGCGGAGCCGCTGTCGCTTCTGTACAAGACCTGAGCCCGGCCCCCGCCTAGTGTTCATGACGTAGCCGACCGGGGCCCGCCGCCCCAGCCAGAAGCACCGTCAGGGCTGGGGCAGGGAAAGGACTCCGGACTCATCTTGGAGGAATCATGCGCAAGGTCGTTTCCGGTCTGTTCGTCTCCCTCGACGGTGTCGCGCAGTCGCCGGACCAGTGGCAGTTCGCGTTCGACGAGGAGATGGGTGCGGCGCTGGCCGGCACCCTGGAGTCGGCCGACACGATCCTGCTGGGCCGGGTGACGTTCACCGAGTGGGCCGGATACTGGCCGACGGTGACCAGCGGCGAGGACGCAGGTTTCGCGAAGTGGATCAACGAATCGCCCAAGTACGTCGTCTCGTCGACGCTCGACAGTGTCGACGACTGGGCGAAAAGCACCCTGGTCAAGGGCGATCTGGCGACTGCGGTCACCGAGCTCAAGGCGGGCGAGGGCAAGGACATCACCGTCGCGGGCAGCCCGTCGCTGGTGCGTTCGCTCCTGGCGCAGGACCTGCTGGACGAACTGGTGCTGCTGATCCACCCGGTGGTGGCCGGCGAGGGGCGGAGCAAGCTTTTCGCCGACGACGCCGCGCTGAAGAAGCTGGAGCTGGTGAGCGCGAAGCCGACCAGCAGCGGGGTGATCATCGCAACGTACCGCCCGGTGCGCTGAACCGGTCATCGGAGAGCGATCAGGCTCCGTCCGTCGTACGGCGGTATGTGGAGCGCCGGTCGTCGATGTCGGCCCACCGGTCCCCGTACACCGTCTCCACGACGCCCGGCACGCGCAGGAAGTCGTGCGGAAAGCCCAGCGGTACGGCGCTCACTTGGTCGAGGCGTGCCACGGAGGCGGGGTCGAGCTGGACCTCCAGGCAGGACAGGTTGTCCGCGAGCTGGCTCTCGGTGGAAGCACCGATGATCGGGACGATGTTGCCGGGCCTCCCGCGCAGCCAGGCCAGTGCCACCTGAGCCGGGGTCCAGCCGCCCTGCCGGGCGATCTCCACGACAGCGGTGATGGTCGCGTGCTCCCGGCGCCGCGTCTCGTCCCACCCGCTGTCCGGTGCTTCCGGCCCGGTGGGCAGGTCCTTGCCGGTGAGCCGGCCGCGGGCGAGCGGGCTCCACGCGAAGACCGTCTGGTCGAAGGCGCGTGCCTGCGGGAGCAGTTCGCGTTCGGGGGTCCGCTCCAGCAGGCTGTAGCGCAGCTGCGAGCCGGTGAAGGAGGTCCAGCCGCGCAGTTCGGCCAGGGTCGACGCCTGGGCGATCTCCCACGCGGGCCAGTCCGAGACGCCTACGTAGAGCACCTTCCCGGCCCTCACCAGGTCGTCGAGAGCCCGCATGACCTCCTCGACCGGGGTGAAGTTGTCGCGGGCGTGCACCCACAGGACGTCGAGCCGGTCGGTGTCCAGCCGGCCGAGGCTCGACTCCACCGACCGTACGAGGTTCCTGCGGTGGTTGCCCGCCGCGTTCACATCGCCCTTGCTGGTCGCGCACGTGTACTTGCTGGCGAGTACGAGGCTGTCACGGCGGCGGCCGAGCACCTCGCCGAGGACCACCTCGGAGCTGCCGTAGATATCGGCCGTGTCGACGAAGTTTCCACCGGCCTCCACATACGCGTCGATGATGCGCCCGGTCGTCGCCGCGACGGCCCGGGGGTCCGTCTCGTGGCTGCCCAGGGTCATGGCGCCCAGCGCGAGCTCGCTCACGCGCAGGCCGGTCCTGCCGAACAGTGTGTAACGCACGAAGGCTCCTTTCGGTCGGTCGTGTCACGGAGGGTACGAGCTGGAGTGCACTTCAACGCAAGGAGTGGACCGCTCGGGTGCGAAACATGATCGACTCTGCCGGTTCACGGCGATGGTCTTGCCCCGCTGTGGGACGGGGCTTACGTTCTCCCGTACGCACTGTGTCTACGGGCGTAGAAACCACGTAGAGGCTCTCTGACGCCGCGTCGAAGGAGCAGCTCATGTCCCACGTCGTACGCGCCGCACTCGTCCAGGCGACCTGGACAGGCGACACCGAATCCATGATCGCCAAGCACGAGGAACACGCGCGCGAGGCCGCCCGGCAGGGCGCGAAGATCATCGGCTTCCAGGAGGTGTTCAACGCCCCCTACTTCTGCCAGGTGCAGGAACCCGAGCACTACCGCTGGGCCGAGGCCGTCCCGGACGGGCCCACCGTCCGGCGGATGCGGGACCTGGCCCGCGAGACCGGCATGGTGATCGTCGTGCCGGTCTTCGAGATCGAGCAGTCCGGCTTCTACTACAACACCGCGGCGGTGATCGACGCCGACGGCAGCTACCTCGGCAAGTACCGCAAGCACCACATCCCGCAGGTCAAGGGCTTCTGGGAGAAGTACTACTTCAAGCCCGGGAACGCCGGCTGGCCGGTGTTCGACACCGCCGTCGGCAAGGTCGGCGTCTACATCTGCTACGACCGCCACTTCCCCGAGGGCTGGCGCCAACTCGGCCTGAACGGCGCCCAGCTGGTCTACAACCCGTCAGCGACCTCGCGCGGCCTCTCCAGTCATCTCTGGCAGCTGGAACAGCCCGCGTCCGCCGTCGCCAACGAGTACTTCGTCGCCGCGATCAACCGGGTCGGCCAGGAGGAGTACGGCGACAACGACTTCTACGGCACCAGCTACTTCGTCGATCCGCGCGGCCAGTTCGTCGGCGAGGTCGCCAGCGACAAGGTGGAGGAACTCCTCGTCCGCGACCTCGACTTCGGGATGATCGAGGAGGTCCGGCAGCAGTGGGCGTTCTTCCGGGACCGCCGCCCCGACGCGTACGAGGGACTGGTCGAGCCGTGAGCGGACTGCACGAGCGCCATCTCGCGGTCAGCCCCGACTGGCTGGCGCTCTACTACCGCCGCCCCCTCGAACTCACCCACGGCGAGGGCCGCCACGTCTGGGACGCCGACGGCAACCGCTACCTCGACTTCTTCGGCGGCATCCTCACCACGATGACCGCACACGCCCTGCCCGAGGTGACCAAGGCCGTCGCCGAGCAGGCCGGGCGCATCATCCACTCCTCGACGCTCTACCTCAACCGCCCGATGGTGGAACTCGCCGAGCGCGTCGCCACCCTCTCCGGCATCCCCGACGCCCGGGTCTTCTTCACCACATCGGGCACCGAGGCCAACGACACGGCGCTGCTCCTGGCGACCGCGTACCGCAGGTCCAACCAGATCCTCGCGATGCGCAACAGCTACCACGGCCGGTCGTTCTCGGCGGTCTCGATCACCGGCAACCAGGCCTGGTCGCCCACGAGTCTGTCGCCGCTCCAGACCCTGTACGTGCACGGCGGTGTCCGCACCCGCGGACCGTACGCGGAGCTGAGCGACGACCGGTTCGTCAAGGCGTGCGTCGCCGATCTGGAGGACCTGCTCGGGCACACCCGCGAGGCCGCCGCGCTGATCGCCGAACCCATCCAGGGGGTCGGCGGTTTCACCTCACCTCCCGACGGTCTCTACGCGGCGTTCCGCCAGGTCCTCGACCGGCACGGCATCCTGTGGATCTCGGACGAGGTGCAGACCGGCTGGGGCCGGACGGGTGACCACTTCTGGGGCTGGCAGGCGCACGCCGAGCACGGGCCGCCGGACATACTCACGTTCGCCAAGGGCATCGGCAACGGCATGTCGGTCGGCGGTGTCGTCGCCCGTGCCGAGGTCATGAACTGCCTGGACGCCAACTCCATCTCGACGTTCGGCGGTTCCCCGGTCACCATGGCGGCCGGGCTCGCCAACCTCTCGTACCTCCTGGAACACGACCTCCAGGGCAACGCGCGACGCGTCGGCGGGCTGCTCATCGAGCGGCTGCGGGCGGTCTCCGCGGGCTCGGCGTGCGTACGCGAAGTGCGGGGCCGCGGCCTCATGCTCGGCATCGAACTGGTGAAGCCCGGCACCGACGAGGCGAACCCGGAGGCCGCGGCGGCGGTCCTCGAAGCGGCCCGCGAGCGCGGACTGCTCATCGGCAAGGGCGGCGGACACAGCACCAGCGTCCTGCGGATCGCCCCGCCGCTGTCGCTGACCGTCGCGGAGGCGGAAGAGGGCGCGAAGATCCTCGGCGAGGCGCTGCGCACGGTGAAGTGAGCAAGGCTCCGCGCACGGCGGAGTGAGCGGGAGGGGGTGTGCGCCGCGGCCGGCCGCCGCATGTGTAGCTTGGCCGCCGTCACACCCCCGAACCGCCTGCTCAGGAGCTCCGTCGTGCCCGAGAACCCCTTCCCCTCCCTCGCCAGGCCCGGTGCGTCGGCCGCCGACGCCGACGCCGTCTGGGCCGTCGTCACCGGGATGTACGCGGCCTACGACGCGGGCGACCGGGACCGGATCGACGCGGCCCTGGACCCCGCCGCGACCGTCTGGGACTCGGCCGCCGACCCGCTGCTCCTCGGCAAGCCCGACCTCGACCGGATCCGCGACGCCCGCCCCGCCGATGGCGAGGGACCGGCCGAGACCGGCCTCACCGCGTACGACAGGACCGTGGATGTCTTCGGCGATGTGGCGGTCCTGCGCTACTGGCTGCGCGTCGACTTCGCACCCGCCACCGACGCGACGCCGAGCCGCCCCGAACTGATCCGCAACACCGTGATCCTGCACCGCAGCGGGGAATCCTGGCGGATCGTGCACCTGCACGAGGACGTACGGCAGCCGGGTCCCACGGCCTGACCCGGGCGCTGTGCACGGCCCGCCCCCGCATGCCGTGCACAGCGCACAGCCGCCCGCCGGGGCCCGCGGATAGCGTCACGCCATTCCTGAGAAAGCCGGGAGGCGGCATGACATACCGGGTGGCCATGGACATCGGTGGCACGTTCACCGACGTCGTCGCGTACGACGAGACGCGCGGCACCTTCGAAGCGGCGAAGACCCCCACCACGCCGGGAGACCTCGCCGAAGGCGTCTTCTCCTCGCTGGGCCGGGCGGTCGACGACCCCGCGGACATCTCCTTCTTCGTCCACGGCACGACGCAGGGCCTCAACGCCCTCCTGGAGCGCAAGGGCGCACGTGTCCTGCTGCTCGCCTCGGCCGGCCTCCGCGACGTCTACCAGCTCGCCCGCGGAAACCGCGACCGCATGTTCGACCTGCACTACCGCAAGCCCGTCCCGCTGGTGGACCGGTTCGCGACGGTGGAGGCGGGCGGCCGGTTCGACTCCCGGGGCACCGAGCTCGCCCCTCTCGACGAGGACGCCGTACGGGCGGCGGCCCGCCGGGCCCGTGACGAGGGCTTCGACGCCGTGGCTGTCGCGCTGCTCTTCTCGTACGTCGATCCCGCCCACGAACTGCGGGCCGGTGAGATCCTCGCCGAGGAACTCGGCGACGACGTGATGATCGTGCTCTCGCACCAGGTGGCGCGCGAATGGCGTGAGTACGAGCGGACCTCCTCCGCCGTCCTGGAGGCCTACACCGGGCCTGTCGTACGCCGCTACCTCGGCCGGATCGAGGACCGCTTCGCCGAGCACGGCCTCACCGTGCCCGTCCAGGTCATGCAGTCGTCCGGCGGCGTCGTGAACGCCTCGTTCGCCCGTCGCCACCCCCTCCAGACCCTGTTGTCCGGACCGGTCGGCGGCACCATGGGCGGCGTCGCGGCCTCCGCGCTGCTGGGCCGGCCGAACGCGATCTGCGTCGACATGGGAGGCACCTCCTTCGACGTGTCGCTCGTCCTCGACGGCCGCCCCAACGTGTCCAACGAGGGCACGGCCGACGGCTTCCCCGTCCTCATGCCGCTCGTCGACCTGCACACCATCGGTGCGGGCGGCGGTTCCCTCGCCTACGCCGAGGCGGGCGGCCTGCGGGTCGGCCCCGAGTCCGCGGGCGCCGTCCCCGGGCCCGCCTGTTACGGACGCGGGGGCACCCGGGCCACCGTCACCGACGCCAACACGGTCCTGGGCCGGGTCGACCCCGACTGGTTCGCGGGCGGCCACATGAAACTCGACACCGAGGCCGCCCACCGCGCGGTGGGAGATCTCGCCGGGACGCTGGGGCTCGACCCGGTGGAGCTGGCCGGCGGCATCTGCGACGTCGCCAACGCCAAGATGGCACAGGCGATCCGTACCCTCACCGTCGAACACGGCCTGGAACCCCGCGAGTTCGTGCTGCTGGCATTCGGTGGCGCCGGACCGATGCACGCCGTCGAGATCGCCCGCGAACTCGGCATCGAGCAGGTCGTCGTGCCCCGCTTCCCCGGCGCGTTCTCCGCCTGGGGCATGCTCGGCACCGAGGTCCGCCGTGACCTCACGCGCCAGTTCTTCACCCCCGGCGACGACCTCGACGGCGCGGCCATGACCGCCGCACTCGCCGCTCTGGAGACCGAGGGCTTCGAAGCCCTCGCCGACCAGGGAGTCCCCACCGAACGACAGCGCGTCGAGCACGCCGTCGACATGCGCTACGAAGGCCAGGACTACACCCTGACCGTGGCACTCGCAGGACCGGACGAACCCGCGGCCGACGGCTTCCTCGCCTCCGTCGCCGCACGCTTCGCCGCACTCCACGAACGGCGCTACGGCCACGCGACCCCCGAAGCACCCGTCGAGTTCGTGACGCTGCGCACCACCGCGCTCGGCGGACTCCCCGACCTGGCCACCCTCCCGTACGCACCGGCGGTGGGCGAGGCGCCGAAGACCCCGGTCAAGCCGGTCGTCTTCGACGGCGCCGCCCACGACACACCCGTTCTGCGCCGCGAACACCTCGCTCCCGGACAGCACATCCCCGGCCCCGCGGTCATCGTCGAGGCCACCTCCACCACCGTCGTCCCGCCCGACGCGACCGTCACCGTGGACGACAACGGATTCCTCGTCATCAAGCTCGGAGGCGTCGCATGACCACCCACACCGATGTCACCGCCACTGATGCCATCGCCACTGATGTCACCGTCGACCCGATCACCACGGAGATCATCCGCTGCGCGCTGCTCCAGGCCGCGGAGGACATGAACACCACCCTGATCCGGTCCTCGTACACCCCGACCATCTACGAGGCCAAGGACTGCGCCGTCGCACTCCTCGACCGCGACCACAACGTCCTCGGCCAGTCCTCCGGACTGCCGATCTTCCTCGGCAACCTGGAGGAGTGCACCAGGGCCACGGAGCGGATGTACGGCAGCGACGTCTGGCGGCCCGGCGACGTCTGGGTCCTCAACGACTCGTACATCGGCGGCACCCACCTCAACGACGTCACCGTCTACGCCCCGATCTTCGTCGGGGACGAGCTCGCCGGCTTCGCCGCCTCCCGTGCCCACTGGATCGACATGGGGTCCAAGGACCCCGGTGGCTCCATGGACTCCACGACGATCTATCAGGAGGGCCTGCGCATGGGCCCGTTGAAGATCTACGAGAACGGCGAACCGTGCGAACTCGTCCATGACCTGATCGCCCGCCAGGTCCGCTTCCCGTACCCCACCCTCGGGGACATGCGCGCCCAGGTCGCCTGCGCCCGCACCGGTGCGCGCCGCCTCGCGGAGATCGTGGAGCGGTGGGGGCTGAGTACCGTGCTCGCCGCCCGGGACGCGATCTTCGCCCAGACCGAACGGCTGGAGCGGCAGGAGATCGCCGCGATCCCCGACGGGGTGTACGAGGCCACGGGCCACCTCGACAACGACGGCATCGACCTCGGCACCACCCTGCACGTCACCGTCCGGGTCACCATCGACGGGGACCGGATGACGATGGACGTCACCGACTGCGCCGACCAGGCCACCGGACCGGTCAACTGCGGCGCCGCACAGACCGTCGCGGCCTGCCGGGTCGGCTACAAGCTCCTCATCAGCGGCGAAGTGCCCCTGAACGGCGGCTCGTTCAAGCCGCTCGACGTGCTGACCCGGCCCGGCACGATGCTCGCCGCGATCGAACCGGCGGCCTGCCAGTACTACTACTCGCACCTCGGTCTCGTCATCGACCTGGTCGTCAAGGCACTCGCCCCCGCCGTTCCGGACCGGGCGGCGGCGGCGAGCTACGGCGACTCGATGATCGTCCAGTTCACCGGCGCCGACCCCCGCAGCGGAAAGCTGTTCGTCTCCCAGGAGGCGACGGTCGGCGGCTGGGGTGCGTGGGAGACGTCCGACGGCGAGTCCTGCCTGATCAACAACGTCAACGGCTCCCTGCGCGACATGCCGGTCGAGGTGCTGGAAACCCTCTTCCCCGTACGCGTCGAGGAGTACGCGGTCCGTCCGGACTCTGCCGGAGCGGGGCGCACGCGCGGCGGCAACGGAGTCGTCCGCCAGTACCGCTTCGCCGCCGACCAGAGTCTCTCCCTGTGGTGGGAGCGGTCCGTCACCCCGGCCTGGGGCATCTTCGGCGGAACGGCGGGAGCGGCACCGCGTGTGACCCTCAACCCGGGCCGTGACGACGAGCGTTCGCTGCTGAAGGCCAACGCGCTGGCCGTCCGTGAGGGCGATGTGCTGCGCTGCGAGAGCGGTGGCGGCGGCGGGTTCGGACCGGCGGGGGGGCGTGCAGCCGAGGCCGTGCGCGAGGACGTACGGCAGGGCCTGCTGACCCCCGGACGCGCGACGGAGATCTACGGCGTCTGACGCTACGGATGCCTTGAGGCGGGAGGTCCCTCCGACAGGGGGCCTCCCGCCTCCGGCGTTTTCAGGCTCCCCGGTCCGTGTCCCGCAGCAGCACCCGGCACGCCAGGTGCAGGGCGAGACGCTGTGACGGATCGTCAGGATCGAAGCCCAGGGCCCGGATTCGCTCGAGCCGGGACGCCACCGTATTGCGGTGCACCCCCAGTACCTCGGCCGCCGCGGTCGGCGCCGCACCCGCGTCCAGGACCACCGCGAGCGTACGCAGCAGGGAACCGTCCCGGTCCGCGGCGAGCAGCGGGCCGAGGACCACCTCCGCCGGGCCGCGCAACAGATCGGCCGGCACGGCGGAGAGCAGCTGCGCCGCACCCATCCGGTCCCCGCGCACCACCGTCCCCGGAGCCGCGGTCGCCGCCACACCCGCTGCGGCGCAGGCGTCGGCGAGCGCGGGGCCCAGCGTGCCGAGGCCGGTGGCCGTACCCGCCACGCCGCCCGCGACCGGCACATACGCGGCGAGCGCCGCCAGGGTCCGGGACAGGGCGTCCGCCGCACGGTCCAGCGGGTCGGCGCCGTTCAGCGGGTCCGCGCCGGCTTCCTCCGGTGCCACCGACTGCCAGGCCACCCAGCAGCCCTTGTACGCCACCAGTGGCCCACCGGGTCCCGACGCCGCCCACACCGCGCGCAGCGCGGGACCGGGGTCGGGGCCTTCCCGTCCCGGGACGGGCCGCAGCGCGTACACGACCAGAGGCCCGGCGGCCTGCCACCCCAGCGCCGCCGCCTCCGCCCGCTCCTCCTCACCCGGCGCGTCGAGCAGCCGGTGCAGCAGCAACGCCGCGCGGCTGCCCGTCCGTTCGTCTTCCAGGCGGCGCACCGCACACCAGGCGGTGAGCGGCGCGACCGCCAGGCTCAGCACGTCCTGGACCGTCTCGCTCCACCCGGCCACCCGTGAACCCGACCGGGCCAGCAGCGTGCCGAGTGCGCCGCCGTCACTGTCGGGCACCTCCACCCGCACGCTCAGCGCCCCGCCCTCCGCAGTCAGCGCCGCCCGTCTGCCCGCCAGTACCTCACCGGCCGGCCCGGTCAGCGCCACGGCCGTGGACGGCAGCACCGTGTGCAGCGCTGACAGGACACGTCCGGCGTGCGGCCCGGTACCGGCGAGTGCGCGAGCGGCCTGTGCCAGCAGTGCGGTGCGCCCCGCGTCCGGCCGGGCGACGGCGGATGCGATGCGCACCGCCGCGTCGAGGGCGTCCTCGTCGATCACCAGCAGCGGGACGCCGAGCCGGTCGGCGAGCGCGCCGACCGAGCCGGGGCGGCCAGCGGATTCGGTGACCACGACACAGGCTGCCGCGTGCTCCCATGCCTTGCGCAGCGCCATCTCCACCGTCCAGCCGGCCGCGGCGACCCGGCCGGTCAGCACCACCGCGGTGTGCGGTTCGAGGGTGTCGAGGGCCGCCGTACGGTCGACGATGCGCACCGAGCGGACCTCGGCGTCCCGGCCGCTCGCTCCGGACATCCGGACCCCGGCCAGCCGTCCCTGCTGGACGAGCTCGGCCACGGTCAGCGCGTCCTCGCGGGGCGCGCGCCCCGCGGGCCGGGCCTGTGGTCGGTTCACCACGCGTCCTCCTCCGTGTCCTGCTCCGTTTCGTGCGGGTCGACGGCGCCCGCGTGGGCCAGCCGACGCCCTTCCGGTGTGTGCCAGGCGGGCGCGGCGGGGATCACCACCACCTCGACCTCCACCCCCGGCACCGCTCGCTCCACATCCAGGACGCGCCGGTCGGCGGCGGCGGACAGGATCAGGATCTGGTCGGGTGCGGCGGCGACCGGCGCGCCGTCCGCCAGGGCGAGCAGCACCTCGTTGTGCGCCTCCAGGCGGAAGTGACGGCCCAGCCCCTCGGTCTCCGCGATCAGGACGCTCGTCGGATGGGACGGCAGTGCGGGCCAGGGGGAGGCACCGGCGGTCTCGTACGGTTCCGGGCGCCCGTAGCCGTAGGCGTCCCCGTACGAGTCCGCCGGATGCTCGACCGCCGTGATCCGCCCCCGGCAGAGCCGCCGCGGCGACCACGGTGCGAACAGCCGTCCGGGCGCCGCCGCACCCGCCCGGATCGCCCGGCTCACGGTGCCGGGCACGACAGCGCCCGCCAGGGTCTCCCCGGGCATCGCGTAACAGACGGCCACCGCCCAGCCGCCCGCCGCCGGGACCAGCGGGCGCACCAGGTCCTCGACCCGACCGCCCGCGGACTCCACGACCACCACATCGCCCGACGGCGTGGCCAGCGCCAGCGGAGCCACGCGGACCCCGGCCAGGGTGAACGTCGACTGTTCGAGCAGCGGCAGCACCCGCCCGCAGCCGTCGCCGTCCACCAGCGGCAGCCCGCAGTCCGCCGCGGCGGCCACCGACAGAAGCGCGTTCTCGGCGGCCGTGTTCAGGGCGACCACCGCGTCCGCCGACGCCCCCAGCAGCCGTTCGAGGGCGCGCACCGCCCGTACCGTCTCCTGCCCCGTCGGCAGCTGCTCGGCGAGCGCCGCCGACGAGCCGACGAGGGTGACCGTCACACAGAGCCGCAGCCCCGGCAGTTCGTCAGGGGCCAGCAGCCGTACGGCCCCGTGGGCGCCGACCGAGGCGCGCGCCCAGTCCAGCGCCACCCGGAACGCCGACTCGGCCGCCCCTGCCGCGAGGACGAGCGACCCGGTCGCCAGCTGCTCCAGGACCGCCGCGTCGATGTGCTCCGGCGTGCCGCTCACGGGGTCGCCCCCGAGGGTGCGCCGACCGCCCGCACCCTGATCCGGTGCACACCGCCGGGCAGGTACGAGACAGGGGTGTGGACGACCCGGGCGATACGTGCTCCGCCGGGCGCGGCGCCCGCCGAGACGACCCGGGCCAGCGCCTGGTCGCGGGCCAGCCCCAGCAGCCGGTCCAGTTCGGCGCGGCCCGGTGCGACCACCACCTGTTCCAGCTCCACCCGGATGTCGGCGTGCGCGGCACCATGGGCCGCGGCGAAGACCCCGTCCGGGGCGCCGCCGAAGTGGGTGGCCGCGCCGCCCGCGTACAGCACGGTGCTTCCCGGCGCACGCTCCAGTACCCCTGCCACCAGTGCGTCGACGCGCTGGCGGGCGTCGCCGGGCAGATCGTCGCCGCCGAACGGCAGGGTGTCGAGCCGTGGCCGGCCGACGTCCATCCACAGCCCACCGGGCCCCGGCCCCGCGTCGCCGGCCTCCAGTTCGCCGTCGGTGACGGCCGCGCAGCGTACCGAGTCCGCGGAGGCGTCCACGACGACCGCCCGCCCGGCGCCCGCCAGCAGTGCCGCGCCCCGCAGGGCGCAGGCGGCGGCCGAGACGGTGGCGATCACCGGGTAGCGGCGGACGTAGTCGGCCGAGACCATCCCGGCGTCGTCCCGGGCGAAGTGGAGCGGGGCCGTGACGCCACGGGCCCGCAGTACCTGCCCGGCCGTGGCCGTGAGCTGTTCGGCCCAGTCGCCCAGGGCGGCGTTGGCGGCAGCCGCGTTCTCGCGTTCGCGCAGACCGGGGGAGCCGATCTCGTACGAGAGGGTGATGCGCGCCCCGGGCAGTCGCCGGGCGATCACGGAGGCCGCGGCCAGCTCCGGTTCGGGGCGGGCGGGTGAACCCGCCGCGCAGACGGCGAAGGAGGAGATCGAGGCGTCCGCGGCTTCCTGGGCGAACGCCTCGATCCCGGCCCGGTCCAGCGGGGCCAGCGGCCGTCCGGTGAGGGAGGAGCCGCCGTCCACCACCCTCGTGAGCCCGTGGTGGTGCGCCGTGGGGCCGAGGGCGGGGTGGCTGGGCGGGGAGATGCGCAGGACGGCGACGGGGGAGGGGGTGTACGGCGCACGGCCGAGGTCGGTCGTCAGGCATACGACCCGGCAGGTCCGGTAGGGCGAGCCGTCGAGGGCGTCGAGCACGGCATGCAGTGAGTGGTCCAGGGAGGGCGCCGAGGCGACCACCGCACGTGCCGCGGTCGCACCGTCGGGGCCGACCAGAACCGCGGCCGTCGTCGTGCGCCCCACATCGATACCCAGTCTCACCTGCGTCATCCTGTCATCAGCCCCGGCGGGCCGCCCCTCCGCGCACGGAGGGGCGGCCCTTCGTGGCCCGCTATTCGAGGTCCTTGCCCTCGGTCTCCGGCAGCGGAGCTGCGAAGATCAGCGCCACCACCAGGAACGCCGTGATGAACAGGATCGTGGACGAGAATCCGGTCGCCCGGGCGAGCAGGAAGCCGACCACCGAGGGCGCGAGCGACGTGGCGACCAGCTGCGACGCCGTCGCCCACGAGTACCCCGTGCCGCGCAGCGCGGTCGGGTAGAACTCGCCGTTCCAGGTGTTCCAGACGCCCCAGGCGCCCAGGCTGAAGAACGAGAGCGCGAAGTTCGCCACGTACAGCTGGGTCATCGAATCGGAGTACGCGAAGAAGAACCCGCTGACCGCGGCCAGCGCCACGTAGGGCAGGAAGACCTTCCGGCGGCCGAAACGGCCGGTGAGCAGCGATGCCGACAGATAGCCGGGGATCATGAACAGGGCGCTCAGGGCGACGAAGCCGAGGCTCGCCGACATGCTGAGCCCCTTGTCCTGGAGCAGGGTGGGCAGCCAGGTCTGCAGGCCCCAGTAACCCCAGTTGAAGGTGAAGTTCACGACGAGCATCAGCAGCGTGATCCGCAGCAGCGGGCCGCGCAGCAGCTCGGACGGACGCCCGGCCCGCTCGGGGGCCACGACCTCGAACCGGGTGCCCTCGGGCACCTCGGCGCCCAGCCGGCGCAGTACGGCCGCGGCATCCTCGTGCCGGTCCTGCGCGGCGAGCCAGTACGGCGACTCCGGCACCCAGGCCCGGATGGCGAACACCCAGAGCCCGGCCAGGGCGGAGGCGATGGTCACCACGTGCCAGCCGAGACCGCCCAGCAGCTGGGTCACACCGACCGCGGCCAGTACACCGATCGGCCAGCCGATCGACAGACAGACGGCGGCCCGGCCGCGCAGCCGGGACGGCAGGAGCTCCAGGAAGTAGGGGAACGTCACCGTGTAGATACCGGCGAGTGCGAGGCCCGACAGCACCCGGGTGAGGAGGAGGACCGTGAAGTTCGGCGAGAAGGCGCTGGCCAGCGCGATCACCCCGTACGCGGACAGGCTCCACAGACGGACCGCGCGGCGGCCGATCCGGTCCGAGACGGGGCCCCAGACCAGTGCGCCCGGGATCATGCCGAGGGCCACGGCGGACAGGGCCCAGCCGATCCGGCCCGCGTCGATGGAGAAGGCGTCGCCGAGATCACCGGAGACGTAGACGAGTGCGAGCTGCTCCCACGACTCGATGACGAAGGCCATGAACAGGGCCAGCGCCGCCAGGACATGGGCGCGGCCGAACGGCATGGCTTCGAAATAGGACCCGACGGGGCGCAGACCGGTGGTCTTGACCTCGCCCGGCTCCAGGGGTTCTCCGGTTGCACCGGAACGTGCTGCTATCGCGCTCACCGGCTGTCCTCCAGGCTTGTGTACCGACCGACTCACCACTCAGCGGGTGGGGATGGCGGCACAGTAGACAGGCCCGGGAACGGGAACCTGTGCGCCGCGCACAGTGGCGCGCGGGGCTGCTGTGCTGTGTGCCTCGGCGGCCCGTGAGAGGGCCGCACCGGCGGGAACGACCACGGTACCCGGCCCGCCCGCGGACCGGTCGTCGCCGATTCCGGGATCGCTATCATCGGCCGATGAACTACCGGCGTCTGCTCTACTTCCTCGCCGTCGTCGAGGCCGGAACCGTGACCTCCGCAGCCGCCGCCCTCCACGTCGCCCAGCCGGGACTGAGCCGTCAGCTCAAGACGCTGGAGCGCGAGATCCGGATGACGCTCTTCGAGCCGCACGGCAACCGGCTCGCCCTGACGCCCGCCGGACGCGCCTTCGTGCCGCTCGCCCGGCGGCTCATCGCCGAGACCCGGACGACGGAGGAGGCGGTGGAGGGCCTGCGCGCCGGCCGGGTCGCGCAGCTGAACGTCGCCGCCACTGCGGCCACGATCCGTGGTGTCCTCGCCCCGTTCATCGCGACGGCAGGGCCCGGCGTGCCGCCGCTGATCACCCGGCAGGCGGGCCACTTCGTGCTGAACGACGCACTGCTCGACGAGGCGGACCTCATCGTGTCCCCGGCGCCCCGCGCCGACGGATTCGACACCGTCGACCTGGGCGGCTCCCCGCTCAAGGCCCATGTCGCCCCCGCCCACGCCTGGGCCAGCGAAGGACGTACCGAGGTGGCCCTCGCCGAACTCTGCGACGCGCGGCTCTTCGTGCACTCGCGCGCCAGCGTGAGCCGCGCCGTACTCGACAACGCCCTGGGCGCCGCCCGTCTCGTACCGAGGCGGCTCACCGAGTGCGACGACGGGCCGACGGTGGAGGCGCTCGCGGTGGCCGGGCACGGCATCGGGGTGAGCACCGACCTGCCGCGGTACGGGGCGTACGCGCTGCGCGTCACGGCGGGGGAGCCCGGTGGCGACGTGCTCCAGGTGCCACTGCACGTGGCCTGGCTGCCGGGGCACTTCGCCGCCGACACGATCCGTGCGACGGCGCTGCGGCTTCGGGACTTCCTGGTCGGCCAGGGGGACGCGGTGATACCGGCGTCCCCCTGACCTCGTGGACAGGTCAGGTCCTAGCGGTTCACACGGTCGAAGACCACCGAACCGCCCTTGTTCTCGTCGTCCGTGCCCCAGAGCGCATGCCGGTCAGGCAGGATCGCGATGGCCTCGATCTTGCGGTCGCGCTGTTTCGTGTAGTGGCGCAGCGGCCGGAGATCCGGGGTCTTCGTCAGCTTCAGTGCGGCCCGGTTGATGCTGTTCACGGTGAGCTCTCCCGCGACGTACACCGCGGAACTGAACGGGCCGTCGTCCACATTGGGGTCCGAGGCCGCCGAGACCATGATCGTGCCGTTCTCCAGGACCTTCAGGTCGCTGATGTGGCGCACCTCGTCCTTGTTCGGATACGGCACGGCGAACTCCTGCCGCGAGCTGACCTGGCCGAACGCCATCCGGTACGCGCCGACGTGCAGCGCCGCTGCCCGCACCACCGACTTCTCGGCCCCGCTGCCCCGGGTCGCCCACACGGCGAAGACCTCGCCCGAGGGGTGACGGTGCACCGCGAAGCTCTCGTAGTTGTCGTCAGTGTGCCCGCCCGGCAGCGTGACGGGATCGCCCTGCACGGTCGCCCGGCCGTGCGCCACGATGACGTGGTACGCGTCCCCCTTGCTCGCCACGGCGATGTAGTGGCCGGGGCGCCCCGGGACCGCGTCGAGCGCTTCCAGGTCGGAGGGCACCGGGCCCTGCCAGGGGAGCTCCTGGGTCACGGGCGCCAGGCCGGGCCGCAAGCGCACGGTGGCCACCCGGCTCTGGCCCTCCGCCTTGTTGTCCCGCACCACGACCACATCGGCCCTGTCGCGGCCCACGGGAGCGCCGTCCACCAGCGCCATACCGCTCACACCGCCCTGGATGCCGCTTCCGACCCGCTGCCATCCGTCGCCGGGGCCCGCGGCCTGGGTGCCCGGAGCCGAGGCGGCGATCGAGGCGCAGGCCACGGCGGACACGATGAACGCATTTTTGATCATGGACCGAAAGCTAGGCCGCACCGTCCGTCCGGAGCGTGAACCGGCCCGTGCCGCCCGCCGTGTTCCCCCGCCCGGCGGCCCCGGTCCAGGTGCCCCGCGCGGACGCCGCCGACCATGCTCGAACGGCATGAACCTCCTGCCTTTTCTGTATTGGACGGCATGCTCGGGCTTTCGGATACTGGCCTGACCCGCACGGCTGCCGCACCCCGTCCCCGCCTTTCTCCCCGCCCGAAACTTGTTCCCCCCGTTCCCGAAGGACCCCTCCGTGACCCTCACGTCACCCGCCCCCGCACGCCCCGCCCCGGCCCCCTCCCGCTCAGCCGGGCACGCGATCGTCGAGTCGCTGGCCCTGCACGGCGTGCGGCGCGTCTTCGCCGTCCCCGGCGAGAGCTATCTCGACGTCCTCGACGGCCTGCACGACTCCGGCATCACCACCGTGGTCTGCCGCCACGAGGGCGGCGCCGCCTATATGGCCGAGGCGCACGGCAAGTTCACCGGCGAGCCGGGCGTCGCCATGGTCACCCGCGGACCGGGCGCCGCCAACGCGTACGTCGCCGTCCACGCCGCCTGGCAGGACGCCACCCCGCTCGTCCTCTTCGTCGGCCTCGTCCCCAGCGACCACCGCGACCGCGAGGCGTTCCAGGACTTCGACCCGCGCGCCTGGTTCGGTACGCAGGTCAAGCGCGTCCTCGTACTCGACCAGCCGGACCGGGCGTCCGAGCTCGTCGCCGAAGCCTTCTTCGCCGCACGTTCGGGCCGCCCGGGACCCGTCGTCGTCGGCCTGCCCGAGGACGTCATCACCCGGCCCGCCGCGGCCCCCCTCCACCCCGTGCTCCCCGTCACCGACGGCGGCGTGGCCCCCGCCGAACTGGCCGCGCTCGCCGGACTGTTCCGGAGCGCGGAACGCCCGCTGATCGTGGCCGGCGGCCCCCGCTGGACCCCGGCCGCCGCCGCCCGCCTCACCGCCTTCGCCGAACGCCACGCCATACCCGTGGCCCAGGACTGGCGCGCCTCCGACCGGGTGCCGTTCGACTCGCCGTCGTACATCGGACAGCTCGGCTACGGGCGTCAGGAAAGCCTCGCGCGCCGGGTCGAGACGGCGGACCTGCTCCTGTGCGTCGGCGGCGTCCTGACCGACGTACCGAGCGACGGCTACACCCTCCGGCAGACCGCGAAACCGGGCGCCACCACCGTCGTCGTGTCCATCGACGCCTCACTCCGCGGCCGTGGCGGCCAACTCACCCGTCACATCCTGGCCGCGCCGGAGACATTCACCGAAGCCCTCGCGGAACTCGACCTCAGCGGGCACCCCGACTGGTCGGCCTGGACCGCCGAAGGGCGCGGGGAACAGGCCGCCCACAGCGCCTTCCCGCCCGGCGCCCGGACGGGCGATGACCTGCCGCCCACCGCCCGCGGAACCGTCCATATGACCACGGTGATGGCCGAGCTGACGGCGCGTCTGCCGCACGACGCCGCGTACACGTTCGGCGCGGGCAACCACTGCATCTGGGCCCAGCGCTATCTGCCCACCCGCGTCTTCCCCAGCCAGCTCAGCATGCGCAACGGCTCGATGGGGTACAGCGTCCCGGCCGCACTCGCCGCCTCTCTGGAGAGCCCGCAACGGCTGGTCGTCGCCGTCGCAGGGGACGGCGAGTTCCTGATGAACGGTCAGGAGATCGCCACCGCAGTACAGCACGGAGCCGCGTTCCTGGTGATCGTCATGGACAACCGTCAGTACGGCACCATCCGCGACCACCAGGAACGCCACTACCCCGGCCGGATCAGCGGAACCCAGCTCGCCAACCCGGATTTCGCGGCCTACGCACGGGCCTTCGGCGCGCATGGTGAGACGGTGACCAGTGACGCCGACGCGGCCGGAGCCGTGGAGCGCGCCCTGAAGGCCGTACAGCAGGAGCGCCGCCCCGCGATCGTCCACGTAGTCGTCGACCAGGCCATCCCGCTCCCGTAAGAGACCGGGACACCGCAGTGAGGAGCACGTACATGACCGCCTACAAGATCGTCGACCCGGCCACCGGAGAGACCGTCCGCGAGTACCCGGAGGCCACCGCCGCGCAGATCCAGGACGCCCTGGCCGCCTCCGCCGACGCGTACACCGCCTGGCGCTCCACCGCTCCCGACGACCGCGTCGCCCTGCTGAACCGCGTCGCCGACCTCTACACCGAGCGCAAGGACGAACTGGCCGCGCTCATCACGCGCGAGATGGGCAAGCCCGTCGTCCAGGCGCGCGGCGAGATCGACATCGTCGTGTCGATCTACCGCTACTACGCCGAGAACGGCCCGGCGTTCCTCGCCGACGAGGAACTGACCGTCGTCGCCGGGGGATCCGCCCTGATCCGCAAGGAAGGCGTCGGCCCGCTCCTCGGGATCATGCCGTGGAACTTCCCGTACTACCAGGTCGCCCGGTTCGCCGCGCCCAACCTGATGCTGGGCAACACCATCCTGCTCAAGCACGCCCCGCAGTGCCCCGAGTCCGCCCTCGCGATGGAGCGGCTCTTCCGCGACGCCGGGCTGCCCGAGGGGGCGTACGTCAACCTCTTCGCCACCAACGACCAGGTCGCCGACATCATCGCGGACCCGCGGGTGCAGGGTGTCTCGCTCACCGGGTCCGAGCGGGCCGGCGCCGCCGTCGCCGAGATCGCCGGACGGAATCTGAAGAAGGTCGTCCTGGAGCTCGGCGGCTCCGACCCCTTCCTGGTGCTGGGCCGGGCGGACATCGAGCGCGCCGTGCGGCAGGCGTTCTTCGGGCGCTTCGGCAACGCGGGACAGGCGTGCAACGCCGCCAAGCGGATCATCGTCGTCGACGAGCACTACGACCTGTTCGTCGAGCGGTTCACCGAAGCCGTACGCGCGCTGGAGCCCGGCGACCCGTCCGACGAGAAGACCTTCCTCGGCCCGCTCTCCTCCACCGCGGCGGCCGACGGACTCGCCGCCCAGGTCGAGGACGCCGTCGCGCTCGGTGCCAAGGTGCACACCGGCGGCCGGCGCATCGTCAGGCCCGGTGCCTGGTTCGAACCGACGGTCCTCACCGGCGTCACCGAGCAGATGCGCGCGTACCGCGAGGAGCTCTTCGGACCGGTGGCCGTCATCCACCGCGTCGCCGACGAGGACGAGGCGGTGGAGCTCGCCAACAACAGCCCGTACGGCCTCGGAGCCGTCGTCCAGTGCGACGACGAGGAGCACGCACTGCGCGTCGCCGACCGCCTCGAAGCCGGGATGGTGTACGTGAACGACGCGCCCGGCAGCGCCGCGGAACTCCCCTTCGGCGGCGTCAAGCGCTCCGGCATCGGCCGCGAGCTCGGGAAGTACGGCATGGAGGAGTTCGCCAACAAGAAGCTGATCCGCGTCAAGCGCTGACGCGGCGGGCGGCCCGCGCCCGGACGTATACGACGCGGCGCGCCACCGTTCCCCGTCACGGGGGGCGGTGCCGCGCCGCGTCGTGCGTTGGGCCGGTGGGGTGCGGCGCACGGGAAACGGAAACGTCTTCATCGGTTAGCAGCAGCGGTATTGCCACAGTGGGTAACCCACTTCTACGTTCTTCACCACGCACCTTGTCTACGTGCGTAGACCCATTCCGCCACCGCGAGGAGGGGTACATGAGCCGCACCGTCATTCACGGCGGTCTCGTCATCACCGCGTCCGACGAAATCCACGCCGACGTACTCATCGAGGGCGGGCGCATCGCCGCCCTCGCCGCCCACGGCACCGACGCCGCCGAGAGCTGGACCGCGGACCGCACCATCGACGCCACCGGGAAGTACGTCATCCCGGGCGGGGTCGACGCGCACACGCACATGGAGCTGCCGTTCGGCGGCACCGCCGCCTCGGACACCTTCGAGACCGGCACCAGGGCCGCCGCCTGGGGCGGCACCACCACCATCATCGACTTCGCCGTGCAGAGCATGGGCGGCAGCCTGCGCGGCGGACTCGACGCCTGGTACGCCAAGGCCGACGGCAACTGCGCCATCGACTACGCCTTCCATATGATCCTCGCCGACGTGAACGAGTCCTCGCTCAAGGAGATGGACCTTCTCGTCGCGGAAGGCATCACCTCGTTCAAGCTGTTCATGGCCTACCCGGGCGTCTTCTACAGCGACGACGGCCAGATCCTGCGCGCCATGCAACGGGCCGAGAACAACGGCGGCCTGATCATGATGCACGCCGAGAACGGCATCGCGATCGACGTCCTGGTCGAACAGGCGCTGGCCGCGGGACACACCGACCCGCGCTACCACGGAGACGTACGCAAGGTCGCGCTGGAGGCCGAGGCCACCCACCGCGCCATCCAGCTCGCCCGGGTCGCCGGTTCTCCGCTGTACGTCGTCCACGTCTCCGCCGACGAGGCCGTCGCCGAGATCGCCGCCGCCCGCCACAAGGGACTTCCGGTCTTCGGGGAGACCTGCCCCCAGTACCTCTTCCTCTCCACCGACAACCTCGCAGAACCCGGTTTCGAGGGCGCCAAGTACGTCTGCTCGACCCCGCTGCGGCCCAAGGAGCACCAGGAAGCGCTCTGGCGGGGGCTCAGGAACAACGAACTCCAGGTCGTCTCCACCGACCACTGCCCATTCTGCTTCTCCGGCCAGAAGGAACTGGGCCGCGGCGACTTCTCGAAGATCCCCAATGGCATGCCCGGCGTGGAGAACCGGATGGACCTCCTTCACCAGGCCGTGGTGGACGGCCACCTCACCCGCCGCCGCTGGATCGAGATCGCCTGCGCCTCCCCGGCCCGGATGTTCGGCCTCTACCCGAAGAAGGGCACCATCGCCCCGGGAGCCGACGCGGACGTCGTCATCTACGACCCGCACGCCACCCAGACCATCTCCGCCGAGACCCACCACATGAACGTCGACTACTCGGCGTACGAGGGCAAGCAGCTCACCGGACGGGTCGAGACCGTGCTCTCGCGCGGTGAACCCGTCATCGAGGAACGGAAGTTCACCGGCCGTGCCGGGCACGGCATGTACACCCCCCGCGCCACGTGTCAGTACCTGGACTAGGAGCACCTGTCATGGACTTCGGACTCGTCCTCCAGACCGACCCGCCCGCATCGACCGTCGTCGGACTCATGCGCCGCGCCGAACGCAACGGCTTCCGCTACGGCTGGACCTTCGACTCGGCGGTGCTCTGGCAGGAGCCCTTCGTCATCTACAGCCGCATCCTGGAGCACACCGAACGGCTGATCGTCGGCCCGATGGTCACCAACCCCGGCACCCGCACCTGGGAGGTCACGGCCTCCACCTTCGCCACCCTCAACGAGATGTACGGCAACCGGACGGTGTGCGGCATCGGGCGCGGCGACTCGGCGATGCGGGTCGCGGGCCGCAAGCCCAACACCCTGGCCCGGCTCGGGGAGGCGATCGGTGTCATCCGCGACCTCGCCGAGGGGCGCGAGGCCACCGTCGACGGGCAGAGCATCCGGATCCCCTGGGTGAAGGACGGGAAGCTGCCGGTCTGGATGGGGGCGTACGGTCCCAAGGCGCTCGCCCTCGCCGGTCAGAAGGCCGACGGGTTCATCCTCCAGCTCGCCGACCCGTACCTCACCGAGTGGATGGTCAAGGCCGTACGGCAGGCGGCGGCCGACGCGGGCCGCGACCCGGACTCCGTCACCATCTGCGTCGCCGCCCCCGCCTATGTGAGCGACGACCTGGACCACGCACGGGAGCAGTGCCGGTGGTTCGGCGGCATGGTCGGCAACCACGTCGCCGACCTCGTCTCCCGCTACGGCGAACACTCGGGACTCGTACCCGAAGCGCTCACCGCGTACATCGCGGGGCGCTCCGGGTACGACTACAGCCACCACGGCCGCACCGGGAACCCGGACACGGCCTTCGTGCCCGACGAGATCGTCGACCGGTTCTGTCTGCTGGGCCCGGCCGAGGCGCACATCGAGAAGCTGCGGGCCCTGCGCGACCTGGGCGTCGACCAGTTCGCCGTCTACAACATGCACGACGCGCGCGAAGCGACCATCGACGCCTACGGATCCGAGATCATCCCCGCCCTGTCCGCTGACTGACCCGCCCCGTGCGGCAGGCTCAGCCGAGGTCGACGCGCGGGCCGGTGTGCTCGACCGCGGTGACGGTGTCGCCCGAGGTGGAGGTCCAGGTCGAGCGCGGGGTGAAGTGGCCCGCGGTCAGGTCGTCCTGGGTGACGAGGTGGTACGGGGAGGTGCAGGTGTACGAGGCGTCCGCGGCCAGGTTGCGCCAGCGGCAGTTGCGGGCGGCGGTACTCGGGTCGAAGTCCGCGAAGTTCCCGCTCGGCGCGACCGTGGTGACGGCGTCCGAGAGGTTGGTGACGGTGTAGGTGAAGGCCAGCCTGTCGCCGGCCTGGTAGCCGTCCGTCTGCGGGTTGGTCATCCTGCCGCCCGTGACGAGGATGCGGCCCGGCGTGAGCTCGTCCGCGGTCTTCGGCACCGTGACTGTGAGGGTGCTCTTCGAGGTGCGCCCCTTCGCGTCCGTCAGCGTCGCGGTCACGGGGTACGCGGCGCCTCGCGCGCCCGCCGGGACGGTGAGGCCGGTCTGCACGGTCGCGGAGGCGCCGGGCAGGATCCGGCCCGGCGCGGTCAGGTCGTACGACCAGCCCTCCGGCACTGTGAGGGCGAGGTCCTCGACATGGAGCACGGCACCGGTCTGGTTGGTCACCGTGAGCTCGAACGACTGCGTGGTGCCGCGCTCGACGGAGACGCCGGAGGCCGCGACCGGCGCGGCCACACCGTTCAGCCAGGCGAGGTTGAACTGCGCGAACCGGATGCCGGCGTTGCCCCCGCCGGGCTCGTAGAGCAGACCCATGTTGCCGTTCGGCAGGGTCGCCAGGGTCGAGTAGGCCATGCCGCCCGGCTGGAAGACGCGGCTGACCGGCCAGGTCTCACCGTCGTCGAAGCTCATCCGGATCGTGCCGTTGGCGCGCTGGCTGGTGGAACCGGCGTTGGAGAACAGCAGCACCTTGGCCCGGTCGGAGCCCATGGGTGCGTTGGGGTAGGCGCGGACGATGGAGGCGTTGTTCGTCGGATCCGGCAGCTCGCGGTCGATCGTCACCTCGCCGTAGGTGACACCGCCGTCCTCGGAGACGGTGACCTTGCGGTAGCCGGAGCGCTGGGAGTCACGCGAGTTGAGCATGACGCGGCCGTCGGAGAGCTCCACGGTCTTGTTCTCGTCCATGCCGACACCGACCGGCTTTCCGGCCTTCCAGCTCTTGCCGTGGTCGTCGGAGTAGACGGACAGGGCCTGGAAGGCGCCGGCGCCGTTGATGATCGTGAACTGCTGGATCAGGCGCCCCGCGTGCTCGCCGTACTTCAGCTGGATGCCCTGACCGGCAGCCGCGAACCGGGACCGCCAGCCGAGGTCGGTGGTGATGTCCGCGGTGATGACCTCGTGCTCCCAGGTCCGGCCGTCGTCGCGGGAGACGCTGACCTCGGCGTGCAGCACATTGCGGTCGTCGGGGTCGACGCCTGTCTCCGAGCCGCCGAAGCCCTTGTCGAAGGACTTCACATGGAAGTTGAAGATGTCGCCTGTGTGACGGTTGATGATGTAGCTCGGGTCGGAGTAGCCCTCGACGGGCGTTTCGGCCCTGCCCTTGTGGACGAAGGTCTGCTCGCCCCATGTCAGGCCGCCGTCGGTGGAGCGGCGCTGCACGACGGAGTTGGGGCCGGGCGCGTCCATCGCGGAAGGCCGGCCGTCGTACGCGGCGAGGACGTCGCCGCCGTTGGTGACCGTCAGTGCCGGGATGCGGTAGTTCGGGAATCCGCCCTCGCCGTTGGTCGCGAGCTGCTGCTCCGTGTAGAAGGGCTCGCCCGCCTGCGGAGGCGTGGCGTCGAAGTCCGGTGCCGGCCCGGCGGCCGTGGCCGTGGCCGCGGGCGTGACGCCGGTCAGGACCACGGCGGCGGAGAGCCCGGCCAGCCCTGCTTGCCAGAGAACTCTTCGACTGAATCGGGACATGGCTGCCCTTTCGTCTGAAGCGGCGAGTGTTCGCGCTTCCAGTTTCGCCGCATCATAAGACGTCTGATGTCCTCAAGTGAAGGCCTCCCGCGGTGCCGGCTGGTCACCCCGGGTGAAGGGACTAGACCACTTCATGCACATGTCGCTATGGTGCTCGAAATTGCAAGAAGGCACCACGGTCCATGCACATAGATGCATTTCTGGTCACCCATCAAGGGAGTCCCCGTGCGATTGTGGAAGAAGAGAAGCTCTGCCCCACTACGGCGTCGTAAGCCGTTCTTGCTGTTCGCGGCGGTTCTGACGACCCTGGCCGGCCTTGCGGGCGCGCCGTCGGCCGGTGCGGAGCCGGCCCCGTCGACAGCGGTGGGCGGCATCGCGCTCATCCCGCGCCCTGTCGTGGTGCAACAGGACGACGACAAGAAGCCGTTCGTCCTGCGTCCCTCCCTCGTGGTCGTCGCGCATGGCGAGGCGGCCCGCGTCGGTGAGCAGCTCGCGGCCCAACTGCGCCGCGCGACCGGGTTCCCCGTGCCGGTACGTCCGAACGGCGGCGACGACAGCATCCGCGTAACCGTGGACCCGGCGGCCGCGTATACCGTCAAGGGCGCGGCGCCCACCCCGGAGTCGTACGTCCTGGATGTGAACCGCGGCAGCGTCACGATCACCGCGCGCACCGCGCACGGCGCGTTCAACGGGGTTCAGACTCTGCGTCAACTCCTGCCCGCATGGGCCGACTCGGCGACCCCGGTCGTCACGGACTGGCACGTCCCCGCCACGCACATCGAAGACACGCCGCGCTTCTCCTATCGCGGTGTGATGCTCGACGTCGCCCGCTCGTTCCAGGAGGTCGACGAGGTCAAGAACTACATCGACACCCTCTCCCGGATGAAGATGAGCGTCCTGCACCTGCATCTCGCCGACGACCAGGGCTGGCGGATCCAGATCACCAACGACGGCAAGGCTCCGGGCGACCCGATCGACTACACCGCGCTGCACCGTGAGTCCGGCGCGACCGCGATGAACCAGCGGGGATACCGGGGCGAGTTGGGCCGCACCGGCTACTACACGCAGCAGCAGTACCGTGACATCGTCGCCTACGCGAAGGAGCGGTTCGTCACCGTCGTCCCCGAGGTCGACGTTCCCAGTCACACCAACGCCGCCCTGCACGCGATCCCGCAGCTCAACACCGCCCGTTCCCTGCCCGCGCCGGACCCCGAGACGGGTGTCGTCGACTGGAACGGGACCGGCAATGTGGGGTATTCCGCCCTCGATGAGCGTCACGACCCCACCTACACGTTCGTCAAGCACGTCTTCCGTCAGCTGGCCGAGATGACCGGCGGCCCGTACGTGCACATCGGCGGCGACGAGTCCCACGCGATGGGGCACGAGCGCTACGTCGACTTCGTCTCCCGCGCGGTGCCCGAGGTCAAGGCCGCTACGGGTGCCGGGATCATGGGCTGGTCGGAGTACGCCGAGGCGGGCCTGGACCAGAAGCCGGGTTTCTGGGACGGCTCGGTCGTGCAGTACTGGGTCGGTTCCGGTGACTGGGTGCGCGACTTCATCGACAAGGGCGGCAAGGCCGTGGTGTCGGCGGCGGGCGGCTCCTACCTGGACCAGAAGTACACCGCGGCCACCCCGATCGGTCTGACGTGGGCCTGTGGCGGCACGTGCGACTTCCAGCGCTACTACGAATGGGATCCGACGACGACGGTCTCCGGCGGCATCCCCGAGGCGGGCGTGCTCGGAGTCGAGGGCCCGCTGTGGTCGGAGACCGTGCGCGGCGGCGACCAGGCGGACTTCCTCACACTGCCGCGCGCGGCCGCGATCCTGGAGACCGGCTGGACGCCCAGGGAACAGAAGAACGTCGCCGACTTCGGTGCCCGGCTGGCCCAGTTGGGCCCGCACCTCACCGTGGCCGACGCCAACTTCTATGAGAGCCCGGGAGCACGGTGGGCCGCCTCCGTCGCGGGCACCGACGCGATCGCCCCCCGCGCAGTCGCTTCCCGGATCGAACTGGGTCTTGTCGCCGCCCCCGGTACCAAGGTCTCCGATGACGGCAATCAGATCGTGCCGGACACCGTGTCGACCGACGGCGACCCCGCCTCGGCCAGCGCGCTGACCGAGCCGTTGACCGCGACGGCGGCATGCGGGGAGCGCGTGCTGCCGGTGACGTTCACGCAGAGCCGGGCACGTGACTCCCTTCACGCCGCCGGTCTGTACACCGCAGGCGTGGAGGCCGCGTTCACCCGGACCACGACCTGCGTGCTGACACCCTCGGTGGGCGACCCGGTGCCCGTCCGCGTCCGGCCGGCCGACACGTCCGCCAAGGACGGCGCCACATCCGCTCCGGCCGCTCCGGAGCTTTCGGTACCGGACGAGGTGAAGGCGGGAACGTGGGTTCCGCTGAAGCTGACCGGTTTCGCGCCCGGTTACGTCGACATCCGCGTCGACGGCAGGACCATCTACACCGTGCGCGCCGACGAGGCCGGCCGATTCACCCGCCACGCCGTCATCCCGGCCGCGACCTACAACGGCACACGTACCATCAGCGCCGTCCAGGACGACCGCTCGGCACACGAAACCGTCTCGGTCGAGTCCGGGTTGCGCCCGCTGCCGAATCTCATCGACCAGTCCACGCTTCGCGTGCAGGACGTCGACAGCGAGGAGACCGTCGGCGAGAACGGCGCGGCCGCGAACGCCATCGACGGCGACCCGAACACGTTCTGGCACACCCAGTGGGCAGGCGCCACCCCCGCCTTCCCCCATCACGTCAACCTGGACCTGGGGAAGCGGCACGATGTCATCGGCCTGCAGTACACGCAGCGGCAGAACGCCCGCAACGGCCGGATCAAGGACTACCGGATCGAGGTGTCCGACGACGGCGCCACCTGGACACAGGTGGCCACGGGCTCGTTCACCGAGGCGCTGACACCGCAGAACGTCGAGTTCGACGCGGTCCGCGGCCGGTACGTACGCCTGACGGGCCTCGACTCCCCGGCGGGCAACGCGTTCGCCGGCGCGGCTGAACTCAATGTCGGAGGCCGCCCCGTGTAACAGGGGGCGGCGGAAGGGACGTGTGCTCGTCAGACCGGAGCGGGCGTCCGGCCCAGCAGGGCCGTGACGTCGACCGTCTCGTCCTCGGGCGGCGTGGCCGTGGGTACCGGCTTGTCGAAGTCGGAGAGCCCCACGACCGCGTCCGCCGACGGACCCTGCACGGTCAGGCGCACCGGATAGTGCTTGCCCTCAGTGGCCACGTACAGAGTGACCTTCTCCTTGCCCTCGGTCAGGGTCAGCGGGATGACGGACGTGGCGCCGACCGTCGTCTTCTCGCCCTTGGTGAGCGTCCCGCCGGCCGCCTTGTCCGCGTTGTCGATGAGCAGCTCACGGAAAGTGTCCAGGTCGCAGGCTTCCGTGACGGTCTGCAGTCGCGGGTCGTCGGCCTCGCCCCTCATGTACCGGCCGTCGAGAATCGCTTCGAAGGTGGTTCCGCCGATCGGCACCTGGTTCTTCCAGAAGGCCGAATCCGGCTTCAGCCACACCGCGTTGCCGCGCTTGACGATCTCGACCGAGCCCTCGTCCTTGCCGAGATCCACACTGCCCCGGCAGTTCCCGTCCCGGTCCAGGACGAGGTCCACGGTCATCGGTGACCTGCCCTCGCCGAGGTCGCCGTCGGAGGTCAGCCGCAGGGAGTCGGCGCTCAGCAGGGCGTCACGGGAACGGTCGGCTATCTGCTGGGCCGGAAGCGACTCGATGTCGTCGTCCGCGCCGGCCACGGCGCCGCTCGTGACTGTGAGGGCGACGGCTGCCGCGCCTGCCGCCAGCCGGGCCGCCATACGCTGTCCGGTCACGTCGCCTCCTTCGAAGTGCCCTGTTCAGGGCCGTGTTCGGGCGTGCGATCCGTGTTTCCGAGGGTACGCCCGGCCGGTTCCTGTCGCGCGGCAGACGATTGACGGGGGCTCGCGGGCTTCGGTAACCTCAAGGTCCATTTGCTTTGGAAGCAAACCGACTGTTGCCGGAGGCAGCCCCATGCCCGTTCCTCAGGACATCGACAGCCAGGCCGCGGGACGGCAGCTGCTCATCGGGCACCGGGAACTGCGTGCCCAGCTCGCGGAGCTGCGGGCCGCCCTCGACGAGACGAACGGACCCGCGGCCCTCCGCGACGCCGGAGTCGACGCCACGCTCGTCGAGCAGCTGCGCGCCCGCTGCCTGGAGTACTGCCTGGGGCTGCACCACCACCACACCATGGAGGACGGCGCGTTTCCCGTCTTCGAAGAGCGCTACCCCGAGATCGCCCCCGTCATCGAGCGGCTCCGGGAGGAGCACCGGCAGGTGGCCGCAGGGCTCGAACGCCTCGCCGAGCTCGTGTCGTCCGACGAAGGCGAGGACGTCACCTGGCTGACGGAGGAGCTGGAGAAGACCGTGGCCGGTCTGGAGGAGCACTTCCGCTACGAGGAGACGTATCTGCTTCCCGCCCTGGGCGTGATCGTGCCGCCCGCGACCTGACAGCCGGAGGGCGCGGGCGGTCGGGTAGCGTGTCCGACCTGGACTGGAGGTGACCGTGGCAGAGGTCGAAGAGGTGTCGAAGGAACCGGACGCGGACGGCCGTCTCACCACGGACGACGCGGTCCGCGCGATGCTGCTCACCATGCCGCGGCTCATCTCGCGCGCCAAGCGGACACCGGTGCCGGAACAGCTCCGTTCGCTGCGGCTGGCGCCCAGGCATCTGTCGCTGCTGTCCTGCCTGCTCTTCGACGGGCCTACGCCCGTCAAGGACCTGGCCGCCCGCCTCGAAGTCGCACCGACCACCGTCAGCCTGATGGTCAGCGACCTCCAGCGCCAGGGCGTCGTCGAGCGCCGCTCGGACCCCGCCGACCGCAGGCGCAGCATCGTCTCGATCAGCGAGGACCCCGCCACGCGCGGGGCCGTCGACGACTGGCTGGCCAGCAGTGCCAAGGCCTGGCACCAGGTCCTCGACGGCCTCAGCCCCCAGGAGCGCGCCATGGTGGTGCGTGTCATCCATGGTTACGAGGAAGCGCTCGCCGGAAATCCCTGAACCGGCCGGGCCGCGGGATCCAGCGCCTCGCGCAGCCGCAGGACCGCCGTCGTGAACGGTCCCACCCCGCGCTGTGTCACGAGAGCCAGGTCCTCGGGCGTATCGACGTCGAGCCGGATCCCGCTGTCCGTCGCCGGACCGATCGAGAAGGCCCCGCTCGCGGCGTGCGACTGAGCGGAGCCCGTACCGAAGTCCGGGGCGAGCGCGGCCGGCACGAGTGACGTGAGGACGGTTGTCCCCGTGCCTGTGTGGTCGGGCACGAACGCCCGCCGGTGCCGCAGGGCCTGGGCCAGCACCTCCGTCAACTCCTGCGGGCGCAGCCCCGGCAGGTCGGCGGTGAGCACCGCGACCGGCCCCCGGGGGTTCAGCGCCGCGGACCGGGCGGCGCCCGCGCGCACCGCCGCGTTCAGACCGTGACCCGGGGTGTCGTGGTCGACCACCGCGCCCAGGGTGCGGGCCTGTGTGGCGGCGAGCGGATCGGACGTCACGACCACGACCGTGCGGATCCCGGGCGTCGCCCGGACCGCCCGCAGCGTGTCCAGGAAGAAGGCGTGCGCCAGTTCCCGGCGCCATGGGGCCAGCCCTGCCCCGAGTCTGCTCTTGCCCGTGCTGAACGGCTTGACCGGCAGCACCACCGACCACACCGGGATCAGCCCTCTGCTCGGGCGCGAGCCACCAGATCGTCGCGCTCGATGACCCGGGACCGGGCGAGCAGCGTGCCGGCCACGCGCACGAGGGTGTCGCGGACGAAGCAGGTCGGTTCCACCAGCACGGAACTGTCCGGGGACGCGACGGTCACCGTCGCGTAGTAGCTGGTGAAGACCGTGCCGTCGTCCGCCTCCTCGACCGTCATCATGTCGAACCAGTGCCGCGGCTGCGCGACGCCGAACCTGCCCGCAGCGCCCCGGGCAGCCGCCTCGATGGCCTGGGGGCCGCGCAGTTCGCCGCCGCCCGCGGGAGCGAACAGCGAGTCCTGGGAGAAGGACGCGGCGAATCCGCCGAAGTCGCCCCCGTCCATGCGGTGCATCTGGCGGGCGTAGAACTGGGTCACCTCGACGTACAGTTCGGGCGAGGGGAGCTTGGATCCGGGCGTCTCGTCAGTGGTCATGGCCCGATGCTCGGTGCTCCGTCTCGAGGCGGGATCGAGGGGCGGCGGAGCCGCCGCTGTCCGGCCGGTGTCGAGGTCCGGCCGGTGTCGAGCCGGTCTCCAGCCCTCGTCGAGTCCCGGCGCACACTGTGTCCCGCATGGCCGACTTCACCATCACAGAGTTCCGCGACGTCGTGAGCGCCTGCTTCGGCGGAGCAACCAGCGAGGAGATCAAGGACTCCACGCTGGACACCGAATTCACCGACCTGGGGTTCGACTCGCTGACCGTGTACGAGATCGTCCTTCGCATCCAGGACGACTTCGGCGTCACCATCCCCGACGAGGAGCTCGACGAGCTCAAGACCCCCTCCGCCCTCATCCAGCACGTCCGCGGTCAGCTCACCGCCGTCTGATCCCCGGACGTCTGGTCTCCTGACTCCGTAAGACCGGCCGGCACAAGCCGGTTCAGCGCCTCGGCGAAGACCCGCTCGTCCTCGGGACCACCACAGTCCCGGCCCCGGGCCAACAGAGGGACGACCTCGCTGGCACCCTCCCGCACCGCGGGATGGTGCCGGGCGGGGGCGCCCAGGCTCCCGTCCGCGGAACCGTCGAGCAACAGCAGTCCCGGCCGTCGGCCCCAGGTGTCCAGCAGATGCCGCAGGGCGGACCAGTACAGCACTGGCGCGGCCAGTTGCCCACCCCAGAAGTGCGGGTCCCGGGCCTGCCCCGCGGTCACCGCCACTCCGGTGCGGGACGAGACCACCGTGACTCCCGCCCGGGGAGCCCGCGGTCCGAAGGCCGCCAGCGCCTCACCGAAGCGCAGGGCGGTGCTCTCCATGGCCGGACTGTGGAAGGCATGGCCGGAGCGCAGTGCGCGCACGATCCGCCCGCTCCCGCGCAACCGCCGTTCCGTGTCCGCCAGTGCGTTCGCGGGACCCGCCAGCACGGTCTGGCGCGGACCGTTGACGGCGGCTACCGCCACCCCGGGCCCGAGGTGCGGGGACAGTTCCTCCGGGGTGCCCGACACCGCGAGCATCCCGCCGTGACCCCCGTCCGTCAGCACCCGGGACCTGGCCGCCGCGAGCGCTCCGACATCATCCGCGTCGAAGACCCCCGCGAGGCAGGCCGCCGCGAGCTCACCCACGCTGTGTCCGAGCAGCAGGTCGAGCCCACCGCCCGACGCGCTCACCGCGCGTCCCAGCGCGTGCCCCACAGCCAGCAGCAGCGGCTGCGCGACGGCGGCGTCGTCCATGGCCGGGTTCGGGGCCGGCCGCAGCCACTCCGCCCGCAGCCACGCCCCCCGCTCGCCGAGCCGGTCGAAGAACTCGTCCATGGGCGCGGTGAACTCCTCACGCCCGCCGTGGAGTCCGGCGGCCATGCGCTCGCGCTGCGCCCCCTGGCCCGGCAGCAGCAGCACACGTCGGCGTAGTTCCACGGAACCTCCTCGTCCGTCCGCCGGCCACTCCGGCAGGCGTGCCGAGCCTTGCTGCGCCGTCTCGACCTGGGGTGGACCGGCAGTGGACCCGTAGGCCGGGGGCGCCAGCCGTATTCGAGCGGTGGTCGAGGAGCGCCACCGACAGTCGGAAGCAGCCGAACGAGGGGCAGGACAGTGAACCGAAGTGTCGCAATCACCGGAATCGGCGTCATCGCGCCGGGTGGGGTGGGGAAGAAGGCGTTCTGGGACCTCCTGGTCTCCGGCCGCACCGCCACCCGTACGATCTCCTTCTTCGACCCCTCCCGCTTCCGCTCCCAGGTCGCCGCCGAAGTCGACTTCGATCCCCAGCGGTACGGGCTCAGCCCGCGGGAGGCCCGGCGGCTCGACCGGGCGGCGCAGTTCGCCGTCGTCAGCGCCCGGGAGTGCCTGGCCGACAGCGGCCTGGAATTCGTGAAACTCGACCCGCACCGCACGGGCGTCAGCATCGGCAGCGCGGTCGGAGGCACCACCAGCCTGGAACGCGAGTACCTCGTCCTCAGCGACAGCGGCCGGCTGTGGGAGGTGGACAGCGACTACGTGTCGCCGCACCTGTTCGACGCCTTCGTGCCCAGCTCCCTGGCCGCGGAGGTCGCGTGGACGGTGGGCGCCGAAGGGCCCGCCACGGTGGTCTCCACCGGGTGCACCTCCGGACTCGACTCCGTGGGCTACGCCCGGGACCTGATCGCCGAAGGCACCGTGGACGTCATGATCGCCGGCGGCGCCGACACCCCGATCTCCCCGATCGCCGTCGCCTGCTTCGACGCGATCAAGGCCACCACCCCGCGCAACGACGATCCCGAGCACGCCTCGCGGCCGTTCGACCGCACCCGCAACGGATTCGTCCTGGCCGAAGGGGCCGCGATGTTCGTGCTGGAGGAGCTGGAGCACGCCCGCGCCAGGGGAGCCCACATCTACGGCCTGATCGGCGGTTACGCGACGCGCTGCAACGCGTACCACATGACCGGACTGCGCCCCGACGGCACCGAGATGGCCGACGCCATCCGGCACTCGCTGGACCAGGCCCGGCTCGCACCCGACCGGGTCGACTACGTCAACGCGCACGGCTCCGGCACCAAGCAGAACGACCGGCACGAGACCGCCGCGTTCAAGGAGACCCTGGGGGACCACGCGTACCGGGTCCCGGTCAGCTCCATCAAGTCCATGGTCGGGCACTCGCTGGGAGCCATCGGCTCGATCGAGATCGCCGCCTGCGCACTGGCCATGGAGAACAGCGCGGTGCCGCCCACCGCCAACCTCCACGAACCCGACCCCGAGTGCGACCTGGACTACGTACCCAACGAGGCCCGCGAGCACCGCGTGGACAACGTCCTCAGCGTCGGCAGCGGCTTCGGCGGATTCCAGTCCGCCATGGTCATCACCCGAGAGGAGACCGCGCGATGAAAGCGACGGCCACATCGCCCGCCCCCGGGACGGCCGGAGACACCGCGCGGCCGAGCGCCGTCGTCACCGGCATCGGCGTCGCCGCCCCCAACGGCCTGGGTACCGAGGCGTGGTGGCAGGCGACCCTGCGTGGCGAGAGCGGCATCGGACCGGTCACCGACTACGACGCCTCCCGCTACCCCTCCCGGCTGATCGGCGGCATCGACGGATTCGACGCGGCCGAGCACATCCCGGGACGGCTGCTCCCGCAGACCGACCGGGTGACCCGCCTGGCCCTGGTCGCCGGAGCCGAGGCGCTGGCCGACGCCGGAGCCGACCCGGCCGAACTCGCGGGCCAAGAAGGGTACGGCGACTACTCCCTCGGCGTGGTGACCTCCAACGCCACCGGCGGCTTCGGCTTCACCCACCGGGAGATCCGCAAACTGTGGACCGAGGGCCCCCAGAAGGTCAGTGTCTACGAGTCGTTCGCCTGGTTCTACGCGGTCAACACCGGACAGCTGTCCATCCGCCACAAGCTGCGCGGACCGAGCGGGGTCCTCGTCTCCGAACAGGCGGGCGGCCTCGACGCCATCGGCCAGTCCCGCCGCACGCTGCGGCAGGGCGTGAAGCTGTCGCTGACCGGCGGGATGGATTCCTCCCTCGACCCCTGGGGCCTGACCTCCCACATCGCGAGCGGCCGGCTCTCCCGCGGCACCGACCCGGCCACCGCCTACCTGCCCTTCGACGCCCGCGCGGCCGGGCACGTGCCCGGTGAGGGCGGCGCGATCCTCGTACTGGAGGACGCGACGGCGGCCCGGGAGCGGGGCGCACGGGTGTACGGCGAGATCGCCGGATACGCCGCCACCTTCTCCCCGAAGCCCGGATCCGGCCGCCCGCCCGGCCTCGAACGCGCCGCACGGCTCGCCCTCGCCGACAGCGGGCTGACCCCCGAATCGGTGGACGTGGTCTTCGCCGACGCCGCGGGCATGCCCGCCGCCGACGAGGAGGAGGCCACCGCACTGCGCGCCCTCTTCGGGCCGTACGGCGTGCCGGTCACCGCCCCCAAGACGCTCACCGGCCGGCTGTACGGCGGAGGCGCCCCGCTCGACGTCGCCGCAGCCCTGCTCGCCCTGCGCGACGGCGTCGTACCGCCCACCGCGGGCATCGCGAGCCCGGTCGCAGGCCACCGGCTCGACCTGGTGCGCGACACACCCCGTGAATTGCCGCTGCGCACCGCCCTGGTGCTGGCCCGCGGCCAGGGCGGCTTCAACGCCGCCGTGGTCGTGCGCGCCGTCGGCGCTTCCTGAGACCCCGTTCGTTCCCGACACCCGGCCGCGCCTCCCGGCGCCGGCCGGACACCACACACGAGGAGTTGTCCCATGGCCGTCATCACCCTCCACGACCTGGCAGGTGTGCTCACCGAGTGCGCCGGCGCCGACGAGGACGTCGTACTGACCTCCGAGAGCCTGGACCTAACCTTCACCGACCTCGGCTACGACTCGCTCGCCCTGCTCGAAACGGCGGCCACGGTGCAGCAGCGCTACGGCGTCGCCCTCTCCGACGAGGAGGTCACCGGGATCACCACCCCCCGGGAGTTCCTCGACCTCGTCAACCAGTCCGCCGTCCAGGCCGCCTGAGGGGACGGGCCGACACATGGAGCAGGAACAGCAGACCACCCGGGGCACCGCCCTCGTCACCGGGGCGACCCGGGGCATCGGACGGTCCGTCGCCGAGTCCCTGGGCGCCCTCGGGCACCCGCTCTACCTCTGCGCCCGTGACGCGGAAGCACTCGCCCAGACCGTCAAGGAACTGCGCGAGAGCGGCCTGACCGTGGACGGGCAGGCGTGCGACGTCACCTCCGCGGACAGCGTGCGGCAGTTCGTGCAGTCCGCGGTCGACCGGTTCGGTCCGGTGGAGGTACTGGTCAACAACGCCGGGCGCAGCGGGGGCGGCGTCACCGCCGAAGTCCCCGACGAGCTCTGGTACGACGTCATCGACACCAACCTCAACAGCGTCTTCCTGGTCACCAAGCAGGTGCTGACGACCGGCCGGATGCGGGAGCTGAAGCGCGCCAGGATCATCAGCATCGCCTCGACGGGCGGCAAGCAGGGAGTGGTCTTCGGCGCACCCTACTCGGCGTCCAAGCACGGTGTGGTCGGGTTCACCAAGGCGCTCGGCCTGGAGCTCGCCAAGAGCGGCATCACCGTCAACGCCGTGTGCCCCGGCTACGTGGAGACGCCCATGGCGGGCAACGTGCGCGCGCACTACGCCAAGATCTGGGACACCACCGAGGACGAGGTCCTCGAGAAGTTCAACGCCAAGATCCCTCTCGGCCGGTACACGGACCCCGAGGAGGTCGCCGGGATGGTCGCCTACCTGGTCTCGGACGCGGCAGCGGCCGTCACGGCACAGGCGATCAACGTCTGCGGCGGCCTCGGCAACTACTGAGCAACCAGCCCCCGTACCCCGGCCACACCCGGACTGAGGAGAAGCACCGCGTGGACACAAAGACGCAACTCAAGACCGCGGACAGCCCCACCGGCTCCGCCGAGCACGTCACGGAGCTGGCCGCACCGGCCGGCCGGGCCTACGCGCTCATCGAGGACGTCGGGCGCTGGCCGTTGCTCTTCACGCCCTGCATCTGGTCCCAGCAGCTGGAACGCACCGACGGCATCCAGCGCATCAGGCTCTGGGCGGTCGTCGGCCTGGAGGTGCGCAGCTGGACCTCACGCCGGGTGCTCGACCCGGTGGGCCTGCGCATCGACTTCGCCCAGGAGAACCCGGCAGCACCCCTGACGGAGATGACCGGGCACTGGCGATTCGAGGACGGCTCGCCGGGCCGTCTGGAGCTCGGCCACCGCTGGAGCACGACCGGCGAACCGCACGCCGCCGACCGGATCGCCGCGGCGCTGGACGCCAACAGCAACGCGGAGATCGCGGCACTGCGCGCCTGGGCCGAACGCCCCGAGGCGCCGGACTCGCTGATCCTGGCCTTCAGCGACGAGGAGACGGTCGACGCCCCGGCGGCCGAGGTCTACGACTTCCTGTACCGCGCCGATCTGTGGCCCGAGCGTCTGCCGCACGTCGCAGGGCTCGACCTGGAGACGGTCCCCGCCGACGACACGACGGCCGGCGCCGAGGTACAGACGATGGACATGCAGACCTCGGCCGCGGACGGCAGCGTCCACTCCACCCAGTCGGTGCGGCTGTGCTTCGGGAACGAGCGGATCGTCTACAAGCAGACGACGCCGCCGCGCGGTCTCCTGGCCCACTCGGGCGAGTGGGTGGTGACCGAGGGCCCTGAGGGTACGAGGGTCACGTCCCGGCACACCGTGGCGATCGACCCCGAGGCCGTCGAAGCCGTCTTCGGGGCGGGCACCACCACCGCCGAGGCGCTGCGGCGGGCCCGCGACATCATCGGCGCCAACAGCAGGGGCACCCTGCGCGCGCTGCGCGAGCGGCTCGACGGCACGGGTGGTGGCCGGTGACCGGTCGCACCACGGCCGGGGCACCGCCCACGGCACTCGGCCGGCTGGAGGAGGTGGCCGACGCGACGTACGCCTACATCCAGCCGGACGGCGGCTGGTGCGTCAGCAACGCCGGAATCCTGCTGGAGCCCGGCCGGGGCGGCCGGCCCGTCCTCGTCGACACGGCGGCCACCCTAGCCAGGGCCCGGGCCCTGCGCACAGCCCTGCACGGCCTCACCCCCGAACGGCCCCGGCTGATCGTCAACACCCATTTCCACGGGGACCACACCTTCGGCAACGCGGAACTCGCGGGCCCGGACACCGTCGTCGTCGCCCACGAGGGCACCCGTGCGGAGATGGCCGCGGCCGGTCTCGGTCTGACCGGCCTGTGGCCGGCCGTCGACTGGGGTGACATCGAGCTGCTGCTGCCGGAACTGACGTACCGTCAAGGGCTTACTCTGCACCAGGGCGAGCGCCGGATCGAGCTGGTCCACCCGGGCCCCGCACACACCACCAACGACACGCTGGTCTGGCTGCCGGAGGAGCGCGTGCTGTTCGCGGGCGACGTCGTGCTGCCCGGCTGCACTCCGTTCGTGCTGATGGGTTCCGTCGCAGGCAGCCTCGCCACGTTGCGCATGCTGCGCGAACTGGAGCCGCTGACCGTCGTGGGCGGCCACGGGCCGGTCAGCGGGCCCGAGGCGCTGGCCCACACCGAGGCGTACTTCCGGTGGCTCCAGGAGGTCGCCGCCGAGGGCCGCGCCGCCGGGCTCACGCCGCTCCAGCTCGCCCGGGAGGCCGGACCGGGGGAGTTCGCCGGGCTGCTCGACCCCGAGCGGCTGGTGGCCAACCTGCACCGCGCCTACTCCGAACTGGCCGGTGAACCCCTCGGCCAAGAACTGGACGTGATCGCCGTCTTCGGCGAGATGGTCGAGTACAACGGCGGTGTCCTGCCCCGCTCCCATGCATGACGGATCCCCGGGGCTGTTCGACGGGCTGCTCCCGGACCGGGCGCACGCGGCGGACTGCCTCGGCGACCCGGCCGGGCTGCGCCCGCACCCGGTGGAGGAGGCACAGCTCGGCGGGGCGGTGGTGGACCGGCGGCGCCGGGAGTTCGCCACCGCCAGGTGGTGCGCCCGCAGGGCGCTCGCCGCGGCGGGCGCACCCGACCCGGCGGCTCCGCTGTTGCGCGGGCGGCGGGGCGAGCCGCTGTGGCCGGCCGGTTTCACGGGCAGCATCACGCACCGCGCCGGATACCGGGCGGCCGTCGCCGCCCCGGCCCGCCGGGACGCTGTCCTCGGCATCGACGCGGAGCGCGCCGTGCCGCTGCGGCCCCCCGTGCTGGCCGCGATCGCATCGGATCCGGAACTGGCGCACCTGGCGGCGCTGCCGACAGTGGATGCGCTGCCCTGGGAGACGCTGCTGTTCAGCGTCAAGGAGGCGGTCTACAAGGCGTGGTACCCGCTGGCAGCCGCCCCGCTGACCTTCCGTTCGGTCCGGGTCGAGTTCCGGCCCCGTACGAACACCGCTTCGTGCGAGGGGAGTACGGGCTTCCTGACCGCCGAGCCGGCGGGCCCCGCCCGTGGGGCCGCGCCCGCCCTGCCCGTGCTGTCAGGCCGCTACCGCGCCGCCTGCGGGCTGCTGGTCTGCGTGGTCCACAGCACGCCCTCCGCGTAGGCCAGCGCCGCCGCGTCGAACTGCAGCGCGATGTGTGTCACCGACGCGTTGACGTCCCGCCAGTAGCGCTGCAACGGCTTGCCCTCGCCGAACCCCGTCGTCCCGCCGTTCGCCACCAGCCGGTTGACGGCCGAGGCCAGCATCCGTACCGACAGAGCCGTGTCGCGCAGATTGCGCCGGATCTGCCCGGGCGTCACGTCCGCGCCGAGGTCGGCGACGCGCGCACACCGTTCCAGCAGCAGCCGGGCGGCATCCGTCTCCCCGGCCGCGTGCGCGAGCACCCCGGCCAGCGCCTCACGGCTGGGTCCCGGCGCTTTCGGGTTCATCGTCGCGGACCGTGCCTTGACCTGTGCGTACGCCGTCCAGTGGGCGAGCGCCCCGTCGGTCGCGCCCAGCAGCGGCGCCGCGAAGGAGAGGCCGTTGGCCGCTTCGAGCGGCACCGTGTGGCAGCCGGCCGTTGCGGAGACGGGACTTCCGGTCAGCAGACCGGCGCGGGCGAAGCTGCGTCGGCCGGGCACGAACACGTCCGTGGCGACCACGGTGTGACTGCCGGTGGCCCGCATCCCGGCGCTGTCCCAGGTCTCCACCACGTCCACCGCGCCGCGTGGCACCGCGAAGACCCGGGGCTCGGCCCCGTCGGGCAGCGTGGCGCACAGCAGCAGCCAGTCCGCGTAGGCCACCGCGCTGACGTACGGCCAGCGGCCGGACACGGTGTGCCCGCCGGCCGCGGGGGCGGCCTTGCCGAACGGGGAGAGCGAACCGGCGACCAGCGGATCGGGGCCCTGCTCCCAGACCTCCCGCTGTCCGTCGGCGGGCAGATAGGCCGCCATCCGGGCCAGGTTGGCGGCCAGTGAGGCACACCAGGCGGTGGCGGGGCAGGCCGCGCCGACCCGGGCCACGGCGTCCGTGAGCTCCGCGAAGGTGCCCTCGGTGCCGCCGTGGGCGCGGGGCACGAAGTGGCGGGCGAATCCGGCGTTCAGCAGCAGTTTGACCACATCGGGGTCGAGCGTGCGGGCTTCCTCGGCCGTCCTCGCGGATGCGGCGGCCTGTCGGGCCAGTTCCTCGGTGTCCAGCATCGTTGTGCCTCCCATGGACCGCGTCGTGCGCGGTCTGCGTTCGCGCACCCGTCGCCCCCACGCTTCCGTCCGGCGCTGGAAGGCGGCTGGACCCCGGCTCGACAGACGGCCCGCGCCTGCCGGGCACCGGAAACCGGTCAGTGGTCGCCCGGCGGCAGCAGCCCGCGCAGCAACTGGTCGAGCCCGTCCTTGATCCGCTCCGGGGAGAATCCGCCCGAGCGCACCTGGTGGTCGATCAGGCTGGGCGTGAAGGGGGCGAGCAGGGCATCCGCCAGGTACGCCGCGTCGGCGTCCGGGCGCAGCTCGGTCACCAGGCCGCACGCGTGCGCGTGCTGGAAGGCGTACGAGGCATTGCGGTAGCGGGCGGAGGGTGAACTGGACTCGGCGAGCAGCAGCAGGTGCCGCTGCTCGACGGAGAGGTCGACGAGCGCGTGGAGGAAGGCGCGGAGCCGCTCTCCCGGTCCTGCCTGCGGCCCCAGCGGCGGCGGACCGGCCGCGATCCGGGCCCGGAACAGCCCGTCCTGCTCCTCCAGCAGGGCGAAGACCAGCCCCGCGCGGTCCCCGAAGCGTCGGTAGACCGTACCCACGCCCACGTCGGCCGCCCTGGCGACCTCGTCCAGTGCCAGGCGTTCCACGCCTCCTGCCGCCACCATGCGGGCCGCGGCGGTCAGGATCCGGTGGCGGTTGCGCGCCGCGTCGGCGCGTTCGGGAGCTGCGGACATGGCCGTGAGCTTAGACCGACCGGTTCTGGTCCGGCCGCTCGAGCGGCTCGCGAGGCAGTTCCTTGCGAAGTGGAAGATTTTCCGTTTAGGCTCGACGTGGACCACGCCGAACAGTTCCCCGTACGCCCCGAGGAAGAGGAAGTCCCCATGACTTCAGTGCAGTTCGACCCCGCGCCCACCGCTCCCGCCGAGGGCGACCCGGGTGCCTACAACCTTCAGGTCATCCAGCAGTTCAGGGAGAACGGAGGCAAGGTCGGGGGCCCCTTCGAGGGCGCGGCGCTGATCCTGCTCACCACCAGCGGCGCCAAGTCCGGCCTCGCCCGCACGGTGCCCACGCTCTACTTCGGGCAGTCCGACGGAAGCCTGCTCGTCTTCGGCAGCAACGGCGGCGCGGACACCCACCCCGCCTGGTACCACAACATCAAGGTGAACCCGCGGGTCACCGTCGAGGCCGGCGACGAGACCTACTCGGCCGTCGCACGCGAGGTGCCGTCCGGTGAGGAGCGCGACCGCCTCTTCGCCGAGGCGTCCGCCGAGGTGCAGGCGTTCGCCGACTACCAGGCCGGGACCGAGCGGCAGATCCCGTTGGTCGTCCTGAGCCGGAAGGACTGAGCCGTGCGCTACACACTGCTCGGCAGGACCGGAGTCCGGATATCCCGGCTGGCGCTGGGCACCATGACGTTCGGCGACAACTGGAAGCTGCCCGGATCCGTCCACGAGAGGATCCTCGGGCAGTACGCGGACGCCGGCGGCAACTTCATCGACACCGCCAACGAGTACGGTGACGGGTCGGCGGAGACGACGCTCGGCAAGCTGCTGGCCGGGCGCCGCGACCGGTTCGTCCTGAGCACCAAGTACACGATGCAGACGCACCCCGGCGACCCGAACTCCGCGGGCAACCACCGCAAGAACCTCGTACGTTCCCTGGAGGCGAGCCTTCGCCGCCTCGGCACCGATCACCTCGACGTGCTCTGGGTGCACGCCCGGGACACCCTGACACCGGTGCCCGAGGTGATGCGCGCTCTCGACGACCAGGTGCGCGCGGGCAAGGTGCTCTACGTCGGCGTGTCCGACTGGCCGGCCTGGGAGGTGGCGCAGGCCAACACCCTGGCCGAGCTGCGCGACTGGTCGCCGTTCGCCGGACTCCAGATCAGGTACAACCTGCTGGAGCGCACCGTCGAGCGCGAACTCCTGCCCATGGCCCACGCCTTCGACCTCCCGGTGTTCGCCTGGGGGCCGCTGGCCGACGGCCGGCTCACCGGCAAGTACCTGCGGTCCGAGGGCGGCAGGCTGGATCACGTGGCCTGGGGCCAGGGCGGCAGGGGTCCCGGCGACGACGTCGTCGAGGAGACCGTGCGCGTCGCCGAGGCGGCCGGCCTCAGCCCCGCCCAGGTGGCGCTCGCCTGGCTGCTGTCCCGGCCGGGCAACGTGGTGCCCATCCTCGGCGCCACCAAGGAGGAGCAGCTCGCCGACAACCTGGCGGCCGTCGAGGCGGTCCTGGAGGACGAGTGGCTGGCGCGCCTGGACAAGGTCAGCCGGGTGGAACCGGGCTTCCCGCACGACTTCCTCCGCTTCCCCGCGATGCGGGACGCGATCTACGGCGACGGCTGGCAGCAGGTCGAGGACCTGCGCTCCACCGTGCGGCGGGTACCGGCCGACGACCGGTACACGACGGCGCACTGAAGCCGGCAGCACGCCGAGGCGGCGGAGGGGAAGTTGCCCCTCCGCCGCCTCGCCGTGCCACCACCTGCGTCAGGGCTTCTTCACATTCACCGTCTCCGACAGATTCACCTTGGCCACGAGGTGCTCCACCTTCACCCGGACGACGACGCCGTTCGGGATCGTGAACCGGTCGGAGAACTCCTCCTCGCGCGCCCGGCCGTGGTACCTGCCGCCTATCCGGGCGGTCCACGTCCGCAGCTCGTCCAGGTCCTCGCTGAGCGTCGCCCGGCCCCGTACCAGCACGAAGGAGAACGGGGGCCGTTCGTCGTCCCACAGCATGGCGATCCGGCCGTCCCGCTGGAGGGAGCGGCCCTTCACGCTGTCCTTCTGGCAGGTGTAGATGATGTCGTCGCCGTCCATGATGACGCCGACCGGGACGACATGCGGACTGCCGTCCTTACGGACCACCGATGCCTTCGCGGTCCTCGGCGGGTCCGCCATGATGAATTCCCGCCACCAGCCATCGGGGGCGTCCACGTACTCGGGCACGTCTACTCCTTCTCCTGCTGTGTCGGGTTCTCGTAATCGGCGCGCCGCCAGGTCAGGACGCGTTCGGGCGCTCGGCCGCCCACCGGGTTCACGGCCGTACCGCGCAGCGACAGTGCCGCGCCGTCGAGCGCTGCGCGGCGCACCTGTTCGGTGCCCGCCATTCGCGGATGCGCGCTGACGACGACGGTGTGCGTCATCTCGTCGCCGGTCAGCCGCCACCGCCCGGAGTAGCCCATGTACGTCTCCAGGGCCGGGCCTTCACCGGTCTTCATCATGCTCACCGAGACATGACCGTCCGCGGTGTAGATCAGCAGCCCCGCCGGTGCGTCGCCCAGCGGTCCTGCCACTGTCTTCCCGTTCTCGTCCACCTCGGTGTACGAGTCGAGCCGCCACACCCCGACGACGTCGTCCGGGGTCATCGCACGCGCCGGCTGGAGACCCGGTACGGGCCGAGCCGGAACGACGCGCCCTGCCCGAACAGCCGTCCGGCGTCGGTGCTCGCCTCGTCGGCGAAGGCCAGCTCTGTGGGTGCGCCGACCGAGGGCCGGTAGTACGTCGTATGGGCGCGCGACGAGAGCCGGACGAGCCCCTTGTCGGTGGGCCAGGAGGCGTCCAGGAGGGACAGCAGCCCCATGCCGGCGTTGAGCTGCCGCGGCCTGATCAGCGTCTCATCGCCGCCCTCGTCGAGGGTCGCGGTCGAGCGGTCGAGCCGGAAACCGATGCGGTCGACCCGGAAGACCTCACGGCCGTCGAGCAGCCAGCGGACGACGCCGGCGGCGCGGTCGTAGGCGATACCGAAGCTGTGGGTGTCGTCGGGACGGCGATCGGCGAGCGGCACCGTGTGGGCGAACGAGGCGTAGTCGCCCAGCTCGCCGCGGGCGAAGGTGGGCCGGCCGTACCACGCGTAGATCCGCTTGTTGGTGACGACGAAGTCGAAGGAGACGGAGGTCTCCGGATCGGTCGTCAGCATCATCGCGGAGGCGAGGCGCAGATCGTCGTCGGGGTCGCTCACCGCGTCGCCGAAGGGGTGTCCTGCGGTGCCGTAGGTCCGGCCGGTGAGCCGCGTCTCGAAGAGCAGCTCGTAGCCGTCATCGGCGTCGAAGCCGGGGTGGCCGCTCGTCGCGGTGTGACTGGTGTAGGCGATGAACTTGGCGTGGTCGCCCGAGCCGGGCATACCGATCGGGTTGTCGGCGGGGATGGTCTGGGTGAACGCCGGTTCGCCGGTCACCGGGTGGCTGCCGCGTGCCCGCACGGACAGTTCGCCCTTGCGGGTGGTGACGACGCCGTCGTCGGCCCGGTACGGACCACCGGCCACGTGGAACCAGCGGGCGTCGTCGCCTTCGGCGCGGAAGCCGTCCGCGAAGTCGTCCCAGACCATGCGGTAGTCGCGGCTGCCCCGGCGTGCGGTCGCCGTCCCGGGCGTCGCCATGACGGTGCCCAGCGCGGCGGCGGCCAGCAACAGGACGTGCCGGGAGACGAATGTTCTGCGCGGCATCGGAGCCGCCCCTTTCCTCGTCGGATCTTGTTCCGCGGCCGGATCGGCCGACTGCTCGGCGCCGGGTGCGCCGGACGCGGTCACCGGTGGTCCGCCAGGACGGCGGAGACCGCCGCGGCGAAGGAGTCCACGACCGTGCCGGCCCCGGCCCGCTTCAGCTCGTCCGGTGCGGACACCCCGTACGAGACGCCGATCACGGCCATCCCAGCGGCCCGCCCCATCTCGGCGTCGGGCACCCCGTCGCCGATGACGACACACCGCCCGGCAGGCAGACCGAGCTCTCCGGCGACGTGCAGGGCCATGTCCGGATTCGGTTTGCCGCGCGCCACGGTGTCGTCACCCGCGATGACGTCCAGCCAGGCGTCCAGACCGGTGATCTGCGCGATCGCGTGCGCGGCCTTCTCCACCTTCGAGGTGGCCAGGGCAAGGCCGAATCCGGCCCGGGACAGGGCCTCCAGACCGTCGAGTACGCCCGGGTAGAGCAGTGCGGGACCCGCCTCCCGCACATGGGCGCCGAACCGCCGCCCGTACTCCTCGGTCGCCGCGGTGACCCGCGGGTCGTCGACGGGAAGGTTCATCAGACCGGCGAGCGAAGCGGGCAGAGGACGCCCGACCGTGGCCAGGATCGCCTGACGGGACACCTCGGTGCCCGCCGCCGCCAGGACGTCGGCGGTGATGGTGGCGATCGCCGCGGGGGTGTCGGCGAGCGTCCCGTCCAGATCGAGGATCACCCCGCGGGTCGCCGCGGGGGCGGTCACCGCTCGGCCTGCACGGAGCTCAGGGCGACGGAGAACTCACCGGCGACCCGGGCCGTGCTCAGCAGCAGCGACCGTCCGGCCTTCGGCATCATGCCGTCGGACGCCTTGGCGAGCGCCTTCATCAGATACGGGCTGACCGCGTTGCCCACGATCCCGTCCCGGTCGCACTGGGCGAGGGCCTCGGCGATGGCGGCCTCCACCACGTCGTTGTCCACCGCGTCCTGCTCGTCGATCGGGCTGGTGAGCAGGACCGTTCCCGGTCCGTTGACCTCCCAGTGCGCCTCGGCGGCACGAGCGGCGGTGTGCAGATCGTCCATCCGCTGCACACGCACGTCGGCCTCGCGCACCACGAACGCCGGCAGCTTGTCGGTGCGGTACCCGAACACGGGGATCCCCGCGGTCTCCAGGTACTCGGCGGTCAGCCGGTGGTCGAGGATGCTCTTGGCACCACCGGAGACCACGGTCATTTTCGTACGGCGGAACTGGAGCAGGTCGGGGGAGATGTCGAGGGTGTCCTGCCCCCGCCGGTGCACCCCGCCGATACCCGCCGTGGTGAAGACCTGGATGCCCGCCCGCTCGGCGATCACGATGGTGCCCGCCACCGTCGTCGCCCCGAGACCGCCGCCCGCCAGCGCGGCACCGATGTCCCGGGCGCTGATCTTCGGGATGCCCTTGGTGGCCGAGAAGCGCTCGATGAGGGCGTCGGTCAGGCCGACGACCAGCTTCCCGCCGGCGATCCCGATGGTGGCCGGAACCGCACCCGCGTCCCGTACCGCCTTCTCGATCAGGGAGGCGGTCTCGGACGAGGGGTCGGTGGTGATGAGCGACGACTCCAGTGCCACCACCGGACGGCGCTCCGCCAGGGCGGTGGCGATCTCCTCGCTGACCTCGAGCAGCGGATCGGGCTGTCGTTCCATGTCCGGGGTGTCCTTCCTCATGGGTGAGAACTGGTCCGGCCACCATCAGGTCCCCCGCTGGAGCGCCGGTCGAGCAGCCGTCGAAGCCATCACCGCAGCGGTACTCCAGAGAGAATCCGGTGACGCACGCCACGGTGGGAGGACCTGAAGGACGTCGAAACAGGGGGCAGTTGTGGCAAGGCGAACGGCAAGACGCAAGCTGGCGTACGCACTGGTGGCCGGAGCGGCGGTGACGGCGCTGCTGCCGGCCACCGCACAGTCGGTTCCGAAGGCGGCGGGCTCCGGCACGGCCCTGTTCAAGGACGGGTTCGGCTCCGGGTTCAGCACCGGCGAGAACGGCAACTGGCTGGTCCTCGGCGACGCCGAATGGCCGGAAGGGGACGCGGTCATCTCCACCTCGGGCGGTGTGCTCGACGTGAAGCCGACCGGCGTGAACCCGAAGACCGGTCACCCGGCCTACGCGCGGAGCGTGGGACAGGAAGGCGTCGAGGGCGGGGACGACCACATCAAGTGGATCGCCTTCCCCAACCGCTACACCGCCGACGGCACCCCGGGCTTCGAGGTCCCGGACACCGGTTCCATCAGCTGTGAGCACCGGGTGGCGAGCCGGACCTTCGGCACCGAGAACCCGTTCGGCCGCACGGTCACGGATCCGGCCTCCGACATCCGGCTGGCCTCCATCGCGCTGATCACCGCCGACTTCGAGTCGCGGGCGATCGCCGACTTCTCGGTGACCAACGACACCGTGTACGCCATCTACGAGCGGCTGCCGAGCGAGACCGGTGAGGACTACGCCGCGTACGGATACGCGATACCCGTCGCCAGGACCACCCCGGGACGGATGCACGACCTGGAGGTGCGCATCGACCAAGGGGGCAAGCGTGTCTCCTGGTTCGTGGACGGCGTGCTGAAACTGCGTACCGACAAGATCGGCACACGCGCCTTCGACCGCAAGTACATGACGCTGGACCACGGTGGCACCGAGGAACAGCTGACACTCAATCAGATCTCCTGCGGGATGGCGCTGGGCAGCCTCCTGGACGGCGCGAAGCCGGGTGCGTCCGACGGCACGGCGCTGGTCCGGCTCAAGGACAGGCCGGACTTCTACTTCGCTCCCCGGCGCGGTGAACCCGTGGAGCAGAAGTTCCTCGACCCCGAGAGCCGTGTCGAGAACCGGCTCTTCGGCCAGGGAGCACAGTTCCGGCTCGACGCGACCCAGGTGGTCGTCAGGCCCTGACCGGGCAGCGGGACGGTACGGACGATGGAGCGGGACCCCCATCAGGGGCGGTCCCGCTCCATCGCCATGTGCCGGTCGTGTTCTCAGCCCGCCCTGAGCAGGAGTTCGGGCTCGGGCGACGAGTCGCGCAGCCGGTCCTGGTCCCCGCTCAGCACCTGCTGGTGCAACCGCTGGATCCGGCCGGAGGGTTCGACCCCCAGCTCGCCGACGAGCGTGGCGCGCAGCTGCTGGTAGACCTCCAGCGCCCGCCAGTTGTGCCCGGACCGGCACAGCGCGATCATCAGCTGGGCGTGGAAGCTCTCGTGCAGTGGGTGCCGGGCGACCAGCATGCGCAGCTCGCCGATGAGTTCGGCGTGCCGGCCGAGCCGCAGGTCGGCCTCCACACGCAGTTCGAGTGCCCTTGCCCTGCCCTCCTCGATGCCCAGGATCTCGGTGTCGAGGAGGGGGCCCGTCGGTACGTCGACGAGCGCCGCGCCCTGCCACAACCCGAGCGCCCGGCCCAGCAGTTCGGCCGCACGGCCGGCCTCTCCCTGCTCCAGCGCCGTGCTTCCCTCCGCGGTCAGCCGCTGGAAGTCGACGACGTCGCTGCTGAGCACCGGCTCGCTGAGCTGGTATCCGCCGAACCGCGTGGTCAGTACGTCCTTGGCCGTCGGCCGCCGGGCGTCCGGCCGTGCGGCGCTGATTCTGCGGCGGAGCTGGAGGATGTAGGTCTGGAGCGTCGTCTGTGCGCTGCGGGGTATTCGGTCCCCCCAGATCTCCTCCATCAGGACGGGGACGGGGACGATGCGTCCTGCCCGCAGCGCGAGGAGCGCCAGTATCTGGCGGGGTTTGCCGGCGCTCGGAACGACTGATGTGCCGTCGAGGCGTACGTCGAGCGGTCCCAATACTTTGATTTCCACAACCAGGCCCCCTGTTCGGAAATTTCAACGGGAGCTTTGCAGAGGAATTCGAATCCTCACAGTGAATCCGTCACGAAAGCACCCATGAATTCTTCACATGTGACGGACGGTGGGTTCCGGAGGGGTCGAATCAAGCCATGTTCAGAATTAACGAATCCGATGCGGCGATGTAATTCGAGGCTCGAATGTGAATTGTGGCACAGTCCGGGAGGGGTGACCAGCTTTATGTAACGTGAATTTCTCGCTGCCTGGAACCGGACGTAACGAAAACCCCGCCCCGAATCCGGGGCGGGGCTTTCGAGGTGTCCTGAGCGGGTCAGGAACGTGAACCCTGCCTGCTGTGATCAGTTGCGCCGGCAGTCCACGTGGCTGATCGCCTTCCACTCCTGACCCGGGAATCGGATGTACGCGTCGTCGGTGAACCGGTTGCTGTCGACGATACGGAACTCGTCGGCGCTGTCGGCATGTCCGGCAGGAGTGACGTACGGACCTTGGAAGCGCAGCATGCCGTTCTTCCAGCCACGGGAGTCAGCGGTTCCTGTATTGCCCCAGGTGTCCCAGTAGAACGTGGTGAACTCGTTGTCGATCGCGTTCCTGCCGAACACCCAGCGCCCCTCGAAAGGAGGCGTACCGCCGGTCAGACGCATCTCGTAGAACGCGCCTCCCAGGGTCTTCTCCGTCTTCCAGTCGACGTTGACCGTGACCGGTTCGGCGAGAGTGAGATCGGTGTACGCGCAACTGAAGTCGCCGAGCAGGAAGTCCAGTTCGGTGATGGGGCCGGCTCCCGTCCGTCTGTCGGGAGCGGCCTGCTGTCCCCAGGCGGTCATGGAGCCGGTGGAGACGAGTACGAGCGCGCCTGCCAGACCTGCGAGTGCGCGACGCCGGAACCGGCTGGAAGGTGTGGTGGACATGGGGCACGTTCCTCTCGTGGAAGGGGATGTGCCGCTCAGCGTTGCCGGTCGGGCTCGAGAGGGGGTCGAGGAGGAGTGGCGGACGGACGGACCGTTGCCCCCCCCCGCGCGGGGGCGGCGGGGGCACCGCGGGGAGGGGCGTCCGCGGTCTGTTATAAAAAAAAACCAGCCCACCAGACCCCCACACAAATCGGATTCCGGCGTGGGCGTGTAAAA
>NZ_JBSHFH010000019.1:53205-70411 GCF_053617235.1 Streptomyces sp. NPDC055749
GGTTGGGCCCCCTCCCGGTGGCCGTTGGGGCCGGCGGGGGGTGGGTGGAGGTGTGGCGTCCGGCCGCCCCGGGCCCCCCCGGCGCCCGCTGGCGGGGGGCCAACGGCGGAGAGGGGCTTCCGGGTTCAGCTTCCCGAGGCCGTCTTGGCGCCGACGGGAACCGTGGCACCGGACAGGGCGTCGCCGCCGTCGGGCCGTCCCTCGGTGTCCTCGTCGGACTCGAGCTCGTCCATGTCGACCCGGCCCGGGGGCAGGACGAAGGCGAGCAGTCCGGCCAGTACGTAGAGTCCGACGACGGTCAGCAGGCCGGTCACCGCCGATTCGACGGGGGAGTGCCGGTCCTCCAGCAGCGTGAAGTAGACGGTGCCGACGATCGCCACGCCGGTGGCCGCGCCGAGCTGGATCGCCGTGTTGATCAGTGAGGAAGCGGCGCCCGAAGCGGACTTGGGCATCTTGGCCAGCACGATGGTCAGGAGGGTTCCGGCGACCATGGCGAGGCCGATGCCGGAGACGACCATGCCGGGCACCATGTGCCACCACTCCAGCGAGCCGGCGTAGCGGTCGACGGTCCATGCCACGATCCCCATGCCCACGGCGATGACCGCGCAGCCCATCAGAACCACCTGGCGGCCGAGCGGCATCAGCTTGGGGGCGAAGGCCGAGCCGATGCCCACGCCCACCGTGAAGGTGGCCAGCGCCACCGCCGTACGCAGCGGGGAGTAGCCCTCGGCCGTCTGGAGGTGGACGGTCAGCACCACCTGGTAGGCCATGCCGCAGAAGAACAGGACGGCGACGAGCAGTCCGCCCACCGAGCTGCGGTGCCGCAGCAGGTCCGGGTCGATGATCGGCGACTCGCCGCGGTCGGCGACCCGGCGCTCGTAACGGGCGAACAGCCACAGGAGGACCGGGCAGGCGATCATCAGCGCGAAGGTCCACCAGGGCCAGCCCAGCTCCCTGCCCTGGATCAGCGGGTAGAGCAGGCTGACCAGGGCGACCGTCGCGAGCAGGGTGCCGCGGATGTCGAAGGTCTCCCGGGAGTCGGCGCGCGACTCGCGGGTCAGGTAGGCGGCGGCGGCGAGCGCGATCAGGCCGACCGGCACGTTGATGAAGAACAGCGGACGCCAGCTGAGGTCGAAGAGGTCGGCCTGCAGCAGTACGCCGCCGAGCAGCGGGCCGCCGATGCCGCCGAGTGCGAGCGACATGCCGTACATCGACATCGCCTGGGGGCGCTCGGACTTGGGGAAGTCGACCTGGAGCATCGCCAGGACCTGAGGCACCATCAGGGCCGCCGCGGCGCCCTGGAGGATGCGGGAGGCGATGAGCATCTCCACGTTGACCGCCGCGCCCGCCAGGGCGGAGGTGACGACGAACGCGCCGAGGCCGATCAGGTAGATCCGCCGGCGTCCGAGCTGGTCGCCGAGACGGGCGCCGGTGATCATCGCGGCGGCGAAGGCCAGCGTGTATCCGGCGACGGACCATTCCAGCTGCGAGGACGAGGCGTCCAGATCACGCTGGACGGCGGGCAGGGCGACGTTGAGGACCGTGTTGTCGACCATGTCCATGAACACGGCGAACAGCGTCACCGCCAGCGTGGCCCAGCGCTTGGGGCTGTACTGCGGCGGTGGTGGTGAATCGGCCAGTTGTTCCACCGTCATGGGTCGGCCCTCCGGTAGCCTCGGCAGCAGCATGGGGAAGCAGAGCGAAATGCTTTGCTTTCAAAGCAAAGCTATTCCGGGGGCTACGTCATGTCAAGCGTTGGTGGTGCGGGAGCCGAGCCCAGCGTCGACGACGGAGTCCGTACGCTGCTGCTCCTGATGCCACGCGTGGTCGCACGTACCAAGCGCACGCCGGTGCCGAGGCAGTTCGAGGAGTACAACCTCGCCCCGCGGCACCTGTCGCTGCTGGCCTACCTGTTCTTCGACGGGCCGCTCGCCGTCAACGCGCTGGCCACTCGCCTGGAGCTCGCACCGGCCACCGTCAGCCTGCTCGTGGGGGAGCTGAACCGGTACGGGGTGGTGGACCGCGAGGACGATACGTCCGACCGGCGCCGCAAGATCGTCAGCATCGCCGACGGTCACCTGGAAGCGGTGCGCAGCTGGCTGGAGAACGGCGTGCAGGCGTGGCGGACCGCCCTGGAGCCACTGAGCCCCGCCGAGCGGCGCACCTTCATCGAGACCCTCCGTGTGTACGAGCGTGAGCTCACCGGCGCGCAGGAGCGGCAGCAGGATGCCGTCACCGCGAACTGACCGGGATGCGCGGACCGGGGCCTGTCAGATGAGGCCGTTCTCCCGTGCGATGCGCACCGCGTCCACCCGGTTGCGCGCACCGAGCTTGCGGACGATCGCCGTCAGGTAGTTGCGGACCGTACCGGTGCTCAGATGCAGCTCCTGCGCGATGACGCCCACGTCCTCGCCCTCGGCCGTGAGGCGCAGCACCGACACCTCGCGGGGGGTCAGGGGCCGCGCCGGACCGTCCAGGGCCCACAACGCCAGCTGCGGGTCGATGACCCGCTGCCCGGCCACCACCTTGCGGATCGCCTGGATCAGATCGCTCGGCAGGGCGTTCTTGAGCAGGTAACCGTCGACCTGGGCGGCGAGTGCCCGGCGCAACGACGCCGTGGTGTCGAGGCTGGTGATGATCAGCAGCCGGCAGGAAGGGAAACACGAGCGTAATTTCGCCACGGACGTCAGCCCGTCGGTGCCGGGCAGGCCGATGTCGATGACCGCGACGTCTGGCCGGAACTCCAGTGCCGTGGGGAGGATGTCGTCCCAATGGTCCACCTCCGCAACGACCTGGAAGTCGTGCTCCATCTGCAGCAGGGCGACCAACGCCCCGCGCAGCACGGGCACATCCTCGGCGATGATCAGCCGTATCACGAACCGCCCCTCCCCCAGAGAAGGCAATAGTACGTCGAACTACCTTGCCAACCAGGGGTGTTCGTGTTCACGTTGATCGGCATTTTGCGGAACTGAGCCGTGTTCGAGGGCTTCTCCACCGCCCGCCCCGACGCTGGGCGCGGCAGGCGTCCGTACCGGGACGCCGCAGCCGACAGGGAGGGAGACGGCCATGACATGGACCGTCAGGACCGCCGGGACTCGCCACAGCGCACTGCTCGGCATCGGCGGATACCGGCCACACCGGGTGGTCGGCAATGCGGAGATCTGCCGGCTCATCGACTCCAGCGAGACGTGGATCGAGAGCCGCAGCGGGATCGTCGAGCGGCGGTTCGCCGGCCCGGACGAGACCTTGCCGATGATGGCCACCGCGGCGGCGGAGAAGGCCCTGGCCCAGGCCGGTACGCCACCCGCCGAGATCGATCTCGTCCTGGTGGCGAGCATGTCCAACCTGGTGCAGACCCCGCCGCTCTCCGTCCGGGTGGCGCACGAGCTGGGCGCACGGGGCGCCGCGGCCGTCGATCTGTCCGCCGCCTGCGCCGGCTTCTGTCACGCCCTGGCCATGGCATCGGACGCCGTCCGTGCGGGCAGCGCGCGACGGGTCCTGGTCATCGGCGCCGAGCGCATGACGGACATCGTGGAGCCCTCCGACCGGACCATCTCCTTCCTCTTCGCTGACGGTGCGGGCGCAGCGGTCGTCGGCGAGGCCCCCGCGCCGGGCATCGGCCCGGTCGTGCGGCGGGCCGACGGTGCCAACGCCGAAGCGCTCCGGATGACGGCCCCCTGGGCCGGGACGGGCGAACGGCCGTGGATGCGGATGGACGGGCGACGTGTCTTCCGCTGGGCCATGGACGAGGTCGCCCCGGCCGCGGCGCGGGCGCTCGACGAGGCCGGTACGTCGCCGGACGCGCTCGACGTCTTCGTACCGCACCAGGCCAACCTCCGGATGATCGACCTCATGTCCGAGAGGCTGGGCCTGACCGGCGCGACCGCGGTGGCACGCGACGTGACGCACACCGGCAACACCTCCGCGGCCTCCATCCCGCTGGCACTGGAGTCGATGCTCGCCTCACAGCAGGCATCCACCGGTGACACGGCGCTGCTCGTCGGCTTCGGCGCCGGGCTCAACTACGCCGCGCAGGTGGTGGTCCTGCCATGAACCGCACCGACCGGCGGACCACCGCCCACCCGGAGGCCGCACCCGTCGGCGACGCGTTCCGGGCCGCCATGGCCCAGCTCGCCGGAGGCGTCGTCGTCGTCACGACCGAGGACGCCGAGGGACAGCCGCGCGGGTTCACCGCCACCTCGTTCTGCTCCGTGTCCATGGACCCGCCGCTCGTCCTCGTCTGCCTCGCGAAGACATCGAGCTCGTACCAGGTGTTCACCGAGTGCCGGGGCTTCGCCGTGAGTCTCCTGCGCGACGAACAGAGTTCGCTCGCCACCCGGTTCGCCCGCTCCGGCGGGGACAAGTTCCGTGCCGAGGGCATCGCGACCACCCCGCGCCTGCTCCCCGCGGTGGCGGACGCGCTCGTGGTCCTGGACTGCGCGGTGCACGCCCGCCACCCCGCCGGCGACCACATCATCCTTGTCGGCGCCGTCCGGCATGTCGTGCCGGGACGGGGGGAGCCGCTGGTCTACTACGACCGGGCCTTCCGGCAGCTGGGGCACCCCGCCCACCCGCATCTGCCGGGGAACTGACCGCCGAACGCAGCAACCGGCACCGACAGTACGGCCGAATGCTTGAGCGGGCCGCCCCTCCTGGTTACCCTCCAGTAAGTCACTACGAGGAGGCGTCGGTCCATGCCCTCAGCAGACGCGAACGGCCTGGCGGAGAGCGCACGCCGCCTCGCGGAAGGTCTCACCACCTCCACGGAACTGGTCGCCGCGGCACTCGCCCGCATCGAGGCCACCCAGCCCACCCTCAACGCGTTCCGCCAACTGCGCCCCGAGGCCGCGCTCGCCGAGGCCGCCGAGGCCGACCGCAGGCTCGCTGCGGGGGAGCGGCTCCCCCTGCTCGGTGTACCGGTCGCGGTCAAGGACGACACCGATATCGCGGGCATGCCCACCTACTTCGGCTGCCAGGGCGACCGGCCCCCGGCCACCTCCGACAGCGAGGTGGTACGCAGACTGCGCGCCGCCGGGGCCGTCGTCGTCGGCAAGACGAACTCCTGCGAGCTGGGCCAGTGGGGGTTCACCGAAGGGCCCGCCTTCGGCGCCACCCGTAACCCGTGGAACACCGCCCACACACCCGGCGGTTCGTCCGGAGGGTCCGCGGCGGCCGTCGCCGCCGGTCTCGTCCCCGCCGCACTCGGCTCGGACGGCGCGGGATCCGTCCGTATCCCCGCCGCCTGGACCCACCTCGTCGGCATCAAACCGCAACGTGGCCGGATCTCCGTCCACCCCCACAGCGACGCCTTCCAGGGCCTCACCGTGAACGGCCCCCTGGCCCGTACCGTCGCCGACGCCGCCCTCCTGCTGGACGCCGTCGCCGGAGCGCACCCCGACGACCCGCACCGCCCGCCCGCCGTCGGCGCATCGGCCGCCGCACGCCGCGACCCGGGCAGACTGCGCATCGCCGTCGCCTTCCGCCCCGCGCTCACCCTCACGCACGTGGCACCCCACCCCGAGGTCCGCCGGGCCGTCTCCGCACTCGCCGAGACCCTGGCCCGCCTGGGCCACCACGTCGAGGCGGCCCGCCCCCGCTACGGGCTCATCGGCCTCTCCTTCGTCCCGCGCGCCACCGCCGGGATCGCCGAACTCGCCGCGCTCCACCCGGAACCGGCCCTCCTCGACCCGCGCACCCGCAGCGCCCTGCGCACCGGAACCCGCCTCGGCGGCCGGGTGGTACGGGCGGCCCGCGCCCGCGAGGTGCGCCAGCACCGGCGGATCGGCGCCCTCTTCGACGCGTCCGGCTTCGACGTGCTGCTCACCCCGACCACCGCCGCGCCGCCACCCCGCATCGGCGCGTTCGACCGCCTGAGCGCCTGGCGCACCGATCTCGCGATGGCGTCGGCCTGCCCGTACGCCTGGCCCTGGAACGTCCTCGGCTGGCCCGGCATCAGCGTGCCCGCGGGCTTCACCGGCGACGGTCTCCCGATCGGCGCCCAACTCCTCGGCCCCTCCCGCAGCGAGGAGAGACTCATCTCGCTCGCCGCCCAACTGGAGTCCGACCGCAGCTGGTTCGAGCACCGCCCGCCGGTCCCGTACGGGCCCTAAAGCCGCACGGCCGACAGGTTCGCCTCGATGCGCTCCACGGCGCACATCGCACCGAAGGCGATCAGATGGACGAGGCAGTGATCGGTGAACGGCGGTACGCGCCAGGCCGCCACGTCCTCGTCGGTGATCCGGTACGGGGCACGGGCCGCGAGCAGCGCGAGCCGGGCGCCGGGCCGCTCCGCCCGGTCCGGCAGCTCCGCGCCGCCGAGCGGCAGGGGCGTGACGCCGTCCCAGCCGGCCACCGACTCCCGTACGAACGCGGCGTCCTCCACGCTCAGCAGGCCCGCACCCAGGTGCGCGGCCGAGCGCAGCGCCCCGAACGCCGTGCCGACCGGTGTGCCCGCGGCCCAGCCGGGCTCGGCGCCCTCCGTTTCGAGCAGCGGGAGGCTCGCGCCGGGCACCAGCTCCCGGCGCACCGTTCTGGCGAGGGAACGGCCCGCCGCGCTCCGTACCACCCGGTACTTCTGGGCACCTCCCGGCAGCATGTCTTCCGTCAGCAGCGACGACACGACGCGGTTGATGAAGTGGAACGCCAGCGCCGTACCGATGTGTTCGGGTCCGTGCCCCGCCGGGAACGGCTGCGGCGTGCTCATGTCCTTCCCCCAGGCGAGCAGTTCGCGGTGCCCGGGGTCGTCGGGCAGCTCGCCGCGGCCGATCGTCTCGGCCAGCCGGTGGTCACCCGTGGCGTGGAGCAGCACGGTGTGCGCGACCACGCAGAACGGACACCGGTTGGTGAGCGACACCCCGGCCGCCACCACCTCCTTGTCCGTACGGGACACATGCCCGGCCAGGAGGGACTCGCGTACCAGGGCCCAGGTGGCGGTGAGCAGGGGAGGGGAGGCCGACAGGACGACGAAGGTCGAGGCGCGCTCGATCCCGAAGTCGGTTGCCAGTTGGGCGTAGACGTCGGCGACCACTCCGGTCGCGGACTTCGGCGGCTGGGGCGAGGTGTATCGGAAGTGTCCGGTCATGGCGACGATGTTCGCCCCGGGACCCGGCCCCGGTCGTCGTACACCGGAAGGCATTCGGTGCTGCGCCGGACCGACGTCATGGGGCGCCGGCTACTTCGCGCGGAGTAGTGCGGAGCCGGTCTCCCAGGATGACGCGCCGTGCGCCGTAACGGAGTTAGGGTGCGGCACATGCAGGGGGACACGGGCCGCAGGACGCAGTTGCTGGACGCGGCACTGGCCGCGCTGATCGGTACGGCGGTCGCTCTCGCGGCCGTCGCCGCATCCGCGCCCGGCGTCCTCGACCTCCTGCTCATCGCGGCGGGCTCGCTCGCGCTGGCGGGACATCGCAGAGCCCCGCGCACCGTCCTCGCCGTCACCACCCTCTGCCTGTTCCTCTACGTCATCCACGGGCACCCCGGCACGTGGGCGGCCTTCCCCGTGGTGGTCGCCGTACACGCGGCGGCGCGCAGCGGACACCGGGCACACGGCGTCGCAGCGGGCGGCCTGTTCCTCATCGGTTACGTCGTCGTACTGCTCGCCACCTCGCCGGACACGGGGGACACCGTCGAGCGGAGCCTGCTCCTGCTCGGCTGGTTCCTCTGCGCCGGGGTCACCGGGCTCATCGACAAGAACTGGCAGGCATACCTGCGCCAGACCGAACAGCGCGCACTCGACGCCGAACGCACCCGCGACGAGACGGCACTGCGCCGGGCCGGTGAGGAGCGGCTGCGCATCGCCCGCGAGCTGCACGACTCCCTCACCCACTCCATCTCCATCGTGAAACTCCAGGCCGGAGTCGCCGTCCACCTCGCCAGGAAGCGCGGCGCCGATGCGGATCCCGCACTCCTCGCGATCCAGGAGGCGAGCGGCGAGGCGATGCGGGAACTGCGCGCCACGCTGGAGGTCCTGCGCACGGACGCCGCGGATCCCGGCCCGGGACTCGACCGCATCGGCGAGCTGGCCGAGCGGGCCCGCGCGGCGGGCATCGCGCTCGCCGTCACGGCCGACGGCGGCGCACGGCCCCTGCCCGCGGACGTGGACAGGGCCGCCTACCGCATCGTTCAGGAGGCCCTCACCAACGTGGCGCGCCACGCCGACCGGGCAGGCACCACCGTCCGGCTCGCCTACACGGACCGCAGCCTCGTCGTCTCGGTGGACGACCAGGGGCCGTGCCTGCCGGGCGACACCGTCACCCCGGGCACCGGTCTTACCGGCATGCGCGAACGTGTCACCGCGCTCGGCGGCACTCTCGTCCTGGCACCCCGGCCACGCGGCGGCTTCTCGGTACGCGCCGAGCTGCCGCTCACCGGCGCGGAACCGGCCGGGCGGGCGGTCACCCGATGAGCTCGATGAGCCAGGACCCGATCCGGGTGGTCATCGTCGACGACCAGGCCCTGATGCGGGCCGGATTCCGGGCCCTGCTGGACGCGGAGGAGGGGATCGAGGTCGTCGGAGAGGCCGCCGACGGCCGCCAGGGGGTGGAGCTCGCACGCCGCCACACCCCGGACGTCGCGCTGATCGACGTACAGATGCCGGTGATGACCGGCATCGAGGCCACCCGCGAGATCGCCGCCGACCCCCGGCTGGCCGGTGTGCACGTCGTGATCCTCACCAATTACGGCCTCGACGAGTACGTCTTCGACGCGCTGCGCGCGGGCGCCGCCGGATTCCTCCTCAAGGACACCGAGCCCGCCGAGCTCCTCCACGCCATCAAGGTCGCCGCGCGCGGCGACGCCCTGCTCTCGCCCGCCATCACCCGCCGGCTGATCGGCGAGTTCGTCGCCAGGCCCCCCGACCGCACGAGCGCCCCCGGCCTGGAGATCCTCACGCGCCGGGAGCGCGAGGTCACCGCCCTCGCGGCCAGGGGACTGAGCAACGAGGAGATCGCCGCCCACATGGTGGTCAGCCCCTTCACCGCCAAGACCCACATCAGCCGCGCCATGATCAAGCTCGGGGCCCGGGACCGGGCCCAGCTCGTCGTCTTCGCGTACGAGGCCGGGCTCGTCGAGCCCCGGCGCAGATGACGGCTCCGGGTGAGAACGGGGGCGGGGCCCTGTGGAGAGGGGACCGGTCACGAGATATCTTGATGTCAAGCAATGTTGCAGACGTGGAGCGGAGCACCCGGTGACTGACTCGACCATCATCTATACGCACACCGACGAGGCCCCTGCGCTGGCGACGTACTCGTTCCTGCCTGTCGTCGAGGCGTACGCCTCCACGGCCGGTGTCGCGGTGGAGAGCCGTGACATCTCCCTGGCGGGCCGGATCATCGCCAGCTTCCCGGAGCGCCTCGAAGCCGGCCAGCGTATCGATGACGCACTCGCCGAGCTCGGCGAGCTGGCCAAGACTCCCGGCGCCAACATCATCAAGCTGCCGAACGTGTCGGCCTCGATCCCGCAGCTGAAGGCCGCGGTCGCCGAGCTGCAGGCGCAGGGCTACGCGCTTCCGGACTACCCGGACGACCCGAAGAGCGACGAGGACAAGGACGTCCGCGCGCGTTACGACAAGATCAAGGGCAGCGCGGTCAACCCCGTCCTGCGTGAGGGCAACTCCGACCGCCGCGCCCCCGCATCGGTCAAGAACTACGCCAAGGCGCACCCGCACCGCATGGGCGCCTGGACGGCCGACTCGAAGACGAACGTCGCCACCATGGGCGTCGACGACTTCCGGTCCACCGAGAAGTCCGTCGTCGTGACCGAGCCCGGCACCCTGCGCATCGAGCTCGTGGGCGACGACGGCACCACCACCGTCCTGCGCGAGTCGGTACCCGTGCTCGCCGGCGAGATCATCGACGCCGCCGTGATGCGCGAGGCGGCGCTGCGCGAGTTCTTCACCGCGCAGATCGCCCGCGCCAAGGCCGAGGGCATCCTCTTCTCGGTGCACCTCAAGGCCACGATGATGAAGGTCTCCGACCCGATCATCTTCGGCCACGTCGTGCGCTCGTTCTTCCCGAAGACGTTCGCCAAGTACGGTGACGTGCTCGTCGCGGCCGGCCTGACCCCGAACGACGGGCTCGGCGGCATCCTCAAGGGCCTGGACTCGGTTCCCCACCTGGGCGACGAGATCAAGGCGTCCTTCGAGGCCGAGCTCGCCGAGGGCCCCGCCCTGGCGATGGTCGACTCCGACAAGGGCATCACCAACCTGCACGTCCCCAGCGACGTCATCGTCGACGCCTCCATGCCGGCCATGATCCGCACCTCCGGTCACATGTGGGGCCCGGACGGCCAGGAGCACGACACCCTCGCAGTGCTGCCTGACAGCAGCTACGCGGGCGTCTACCAGGTCGTCATCGACGACTGCCGCGCCAACGGCGCCTTCGACCCGTCCACGATGGGCTCGGTCTCCAACGTCGGCCTCATGGCGCAGAAGGCCGAGGAGTACGGCAGCCACGACAAGACCTTCGAGGTCCCCGTCACGGGCACCGTGCGGGTCGTCGACGCCGAAGGCAACGCCGTGCTGGAGCAGGCCGTGGGCGCCGGTGACATCTTCCGGATGTGCCAGGCCAAGGACCTGCCGATCCAGGACTGGGTCAAGCTCGCCGTCACCCGCGCCCGCGCGACCGGCAACCCGGCCGTGTTCTGGCTCGACGAGGACCGCGCGCACGACTCGAAGCTCATCGAGAAGGTCAGGACGTACCTGGCGGACCACGACACCGACGGTCTGCAGATCGAGATCATGTCGCCGGTGAAGGCCACCGCCTTCTCCCTGGAGCGCATCCGCCGCGGCGAGGACACCGTCTCCGTCACCGGCAACGTGCTCCGTGACTACCTCACCGACCTGTTCCCGATCCTCGAGCTGGGCACGAGCGCGAAGATGCTCTCCGTCGTCCCGCTCATGAACGGTGGCGGTCTGTTCGAGACGGGCGCCGGCGGCTCCGCCCCGAAGCACGTCCAGCAGCTCACCAAGGAGAACTACCTGCGCTGGGACAGCCTGGGCGAGTTCTTCGCCCTCGCGGCCAGCTTCGAGTTCCTGGCGACGAGCACGGGCAACGCCCGCGCCCAGGTCCTCGCGGACACCCTGGACCGTGCGACCGGCACCTTCCTCAACGAGGACAAGTCGCCGAGCCGCAAGCTCGGTGGCATCGACAACCGCGGCAGCCACTTCTACCTGGCCCTCTACTGGGCCCAGGATCTGGCGCAGCAGACCGACGACGCCAAGCTCGCCGAGGCGTTCGCGCCGCTCGCCAAGACGCTGGCCGAGCAGGAGCGGACCATCGTCGACGAGCTGATCGCGGTGCAGGGCTCGCCGGTCGACATCGGCGGCTACTACCAGCCCGACCCGGCCAAGGCCGCGGCTGCGATGCGTCCGTCGGCCACGTTCAACCAGGCCATCGCCACGCTCGGCTGATCCGAGGCGATATCCGCACAGCGATATCCGCACAGCGATATCCGCACAGCGATATCCGCACAGCGTTCCGCCCCGGTCGGCTTTCTGCCCGGCCGGGGCGGTTCTGTGTTCTACGGGAAGCGTCGGCCTCAGTCGAGGAACACACCGTCGCGGGCCACGACGACTCCGCCGTGCACGACCATGTCCCGCCGGGGCATGTCCACGACGACCTGGGGCAGGCACTCGGCCCGTACGAGCACGAAGTCGGCCGGAGCGCCGGGCTCGAAGTCCGCGTGCGGGAGGTCCATGACGTCCGCGCCACCGTGGGCCGCGACGCGGTAGCAGTCCTTCAGCTCCTCGTCGAGGCGCACATCCGTCACCCACCCGAGCAGATGCGCGCGGTGCAGCATGTCGGCGTTGCCGAACGGGCTCCACGAGTCGCGTACGCCGTCGGATCCGAGCCCGACCCGCACCCCGTGCTCGCGCAGCCGGGCGATCGGAAGCACCAGCGAGTCGGACGGCGCCACGGTGGTCAGGGCGATGTCGAGGTCTCCCAAGTCGGCTGCTACGGAACCGAGTTCACGGTCCGTCAGCTCCGGCAGGCAGAAGACGTGGCTGACGGTCACCTTGCCGGCGAGGGACAGGGCGCGCGTACGGTCGATGATGCCGCGCATCGCCGTCATCCCCTTCTCGCCGCGGTCGTGCAGGTGGATGTCCACGCCGACGCCGTGGCGGTCCGCGATGCCGAAGACGAGATCGAGCTGCTCGTCCAGGGCCTGGTCGAAGCCGATCGGGTCGATGCCGCCGATCATGTCGATGGTCCCGGCGCGCGCCGCCTCCTCCAGCAGCTCCGCCGTGCCCGGGGTACGGATCACGCCGTGCTGCGGGAAGGCCACGATCTGCACGTCGAGGGCGTGGCGCAGCCGCTCGCGGGCCTGGGCGACGCCCTCGACTCCGGCCAGGCCGTAGGCCGGGGCCACATCGGCGTGAGCGCGCATCGCGCGCGTGCCGCGGGTGACGGCGTGCGCCATCAGGCCGTACGCGCGTTCCCCGACGGGGCGGCGCTGACTCTTGAACAGCTCCACGTCCTGGGCGACGTAGTCGGCGATGCCCTTCGCCGGGCGCCGTGACACCCAGGAGCCGCCCCAGGTCGTCTTGTCCGGGTGGATGTGCGCGTCGACGAGGGACGGGAGGGCGATCCGGCCGCCACCGTCGACGACCTTCGCACCCCGTGGCGCCGGCCCGTCGGACACGCGGCCGTCGACGACCACGAGATCCGTGGCCTTCGCCGCGCCGAACAGCCGCACGTCGCGGAAGACGACGGTCCTGCCGCCGCGCCCCGCGGCGCCGGACGCGGCGGCATCGGCGGGCACGGCCGTACCGGTGGCTTGTGCGTGGGCCTGGGCGGGTGCGGCGGCCATCGCGGCCGTGGTGCCGGCGAGGGCGGCGGCGCCGGCCAGCATCGTGCGGCGGGAGAGCGCACTGGGGGAGGGGGATGACGGCTGCATGGGGACTCCTTCGGCGGGGTGACGCTGAGGTGCGGCGATGCCTCCGCCATTTTGTATACCAAAGGCTTGGAGCAGGCAAGGAATGTGGCGTGAAGGCCACGTGGTGGAGTGTTTTTCGAGGTCCTGGTATACAAAGAGGGTCAGGGTCGGTCCCGAAGGTTCAGTCGGTCCCGAAGAGGGAGCGCAGGGCGACGGTCCTGCTGTCCCGTACATGCAGCAGCGTGCTCGCGGCGGCGGCCTCCGCGTCGCCGTCGCTGATGTGCCGGTACATCTCGGCGTGCTGGGCCCTCATGTGCGCGGGCTCCTCGCGCAGACCGAACAGCAGCCGCAGCTGCCAGCTCAGCTGCTCCATCATGCGTGCGAGCAGCGGATTGCCCGACATGGCCACGACGCCCTCGTGGAACGCCGTGTGCGCGGCCACCTCACGCGCCCCCTCGTCCGCCGCTGCCGCCGACTCGGCCTGGCGGAGGGTCGTCTCCAGGGCGGCCACCCCCTCGGTGTCGCCCGCGGCCACCGCCCGCGCCGCGAGCCGCGACGCCTGGACGGCGAGGGGTTCCCACACCTCGTACAGGTGCTCCACATCGGTACGGTCGAGGCTGCGCACGCGTACGCCGCTGTGCGGAAGCAGCTCCAGGAGTCCTTCGGTGACGAGCCCGCGCAGCGCCTCGCGCACCGGGACGCGGGACATGCTGAGCTCCTCGGCGACCTCCCGCTCGACGAGGCGGGCGCCCTGCGCGTACCGCCGGTCGACGATGCGGCGGAGCACGGCCTCGCGCGCCTGTGTACTGAGAGAGACCGGGCCGGGTGCGCGCGAGCCGCCCTCCGTGCCCGCCGAGCCGGTCGTGTTTCTGTCCGCCACCGTTCCGTCCTCTCCCGTCCTGCGTGCTCCGGGCGAGGATATGCGCCACGCGCGGACCGGCCCGCGCGGGTGTACCGCGCGGACCGGCCCCTTGGTTCAGCTGTGGAACGGCTCAGCTGTGGAACGGCTCAGCCGTGGATGGTGATGTAGCCGTTGCCGTCGCGGTCGTTCGCGGACTTGGTGTACGAGTGCACGTCCGAGCGGCTGCCGGAGGGCTTGTAGAGGTAGATCGTGTCCCTGTCGTTGTTCCACAGGAAGTTGCAGTTGTCGCGGTAGACGACGTTGTTGGCGTCGGAGTCGGTGCCGTTCCCGCCGCGCAGCTTGATGTAGTCGCCGGGCTGGAGGTAGTGGTTGGCGGTGAACGTGAACCTGTTGCCGGCGGCGTCCTTGACGGCGTATCCCCGCAGGTTGATGGTCGCCGAGGACGAGTAGTTCTTGAGCGTCAGATACTCCGCGCGCGTGTTGCCGGAGGTGCAGTTGTTGGAGTCGCGGCCCGGAGCGTCGTACTGGATCGCGTAGATCTTCAGGGCCGAGCTGTACTCGGTGGCCTGGGCCGGCGCGGCGGCGAGCGTGGCCAGGATGCCGGTGGATATGGCAGTGGCGACGACGAGGTGCTTGCGCACGTGAGGTTCCCCCCTCATTGGTGCTGATGAGGGCCGAAGCCTACAGAAATACTTAAGTCCGCATATGCGAAAGGGCTTTGCCGAGGGCATTCGCACATGCGTTCGCCGCCGGGGTTCGGGTGGGGTGGTGCGCCGGAGTCAGTCCGGTTCCACTGTCACGAGCGTGTCCCGCAGGCCCAGGCGCAGGTGCTCGACATGGAAGAGGGCCTGGTCGAGGAGTTCGGCGACGTGGTGGTCGTACAGGGCGTAGACGATCGACCGGCCCCGGCGTTCGCCCGTCACGAGACCGAGGTTGCGCAGCAGTCGTAGCTGGTGCGAGCAGGCGGAGGGTTCCATGTCGACCGCCTGCGCCAGATCGCCCACCGCGCACGGGCCCTCCTGGAGCCGGGCGAGGATGCGCAGCCGGGACGGGGTGGCCAGGGCCTGGAGGGTCGCGGCGACATCGGCGGTCCCTACGGCGTCCAGGCGTTCGCGCGTGGTGGCGGTGTTCGTGCCCTCGGCTCCGTGACCCATGGAGTCCATCCTACTGATAACACATGAAGACCTGTTCAGGTGTTCCTGTACGGTGGGCTCGTTGCCGGTCCTCCTGCCCGTGAAGGGTTGTTTTGTCATGCCTTATGTCCTGCTTCAGCGTCCGGAACCGGCGGCGCCGACCGCTGCCGTGACGGCGCCCCGGCGCCGTACACGTGTCCTCGCGCTGACGGAGGCCCGCTGGGCCGGCGCCGCCCTGGTCCTGTTCCTGGCCGCGCTTCCCCTGCAACTGACGGGCGCCCCCGCCTGGACGTGGGGGCCGCTGTACGCCCTCGCCTATCTGACCGGCGGCTGGGAACCGGCCTGGGAGGGGCTGCGCGCCCTGCGGGACAAGACGCTCGACGTCGACCTGCTGATGATCGTCGCCGCGATCGGTGCGGCGTCCATCGGTCAGGTGATGGACGGGGCACTCCTGATCGTCATCTTCGCCACCTCGGGGGCCCTGGAGGCGCTGGCGACCGCCCGTACCCAGGACGCGGTGCGCGGTCTGCTCGACCTCGCCCCGGCCACCGCCACCCGGCTGCTCCCGGGCGGCGGCGAGGAGACGGTCGCCACCGAGGACCTCCGGGTCGGCGACACGATCCTGATCCGCCCCGGTGAGCGCGTCGGTGCCGACGGCCGGGTGGTGGAGGGGGCGGGCGAGGTCGACCAGGCCACCATCACGGGTGAGCCCCTGCCGGTTGCGAAGGAGGCCGGGGACGAGGTCTTCGCCGGTACCCTCAACGGCACCGGCGCCCTGCGCGTCACGGTCGAACGGGACGCCTCCGACTCGGTGATCGCCCGGATCGTGGCCATGGTCGCGGAAGCCTCCGAGACCAAGGCGCCCACGCAGCTGTTCATCGAGAAGGTCGAACAGCGCTACTCGCTCGGCATGGTGGCGGCCACCCTCGCCGTCTTCCTCGTGCCGATGGCCTTCGGCGCCGACCTCACGAGTGCGCTGCTGCGGGCGATGACCTTCATGATCGTCGCCTCGCCGTGTGCGGTGGTGCTGGCCACCATGCCGCCGCTGCTGTCCGCCATCGCCAACGCGGGCCGCCACGGGGTGCTCGTGAAATCAGCCGTCGTCATGGAGCGCCTGGGCCAGGTCGACGCGGTCGCCCTGGACAAGACCGGCACGCTGACCGAGGGCACCCCGCGCGTCACCGCGATCCGCCCGCTGGACGGCAGCGGCCTCGACGAGAACGGTCTGCTGGCCCTGGCCGCCGCCGCCGAGCACCCCAGCGAACACCCCTTGGCGCGCGCCCTCGTCGACGCCGCCCGCGAACGCCGCCTGCACCTGCCCGCCGTCGAGGACTTCGCCTCGGCCCCCGGTACGGGAGTGACGGCCACGGTCCAGGGCCGCACCGTCGCGGTCGGCTCCCCGGCGCGCCTCCTGCCCGCCGCCCCGGACGCGGGACCCGTCCGGCTCGCCGCCGCGCTGACGGCCGAGTTGGAGAGCGACGGGTGCACCGCCGTCCTCGTCCAGCGCGACGGAATCCCGCTCGGCGTTCTGGCGGTCACCGACCGGCTCCGCCTGGACGCGGCGTCGACCGTCACCGCGCTGGGCGCCCTGACGGGTCGTACGCCGATGCTGCTGACCGGCGACAACCCGCGCGCCGCGGCCCGCCTCGCCGCCGACGTGGGCATCACCGACATCCGCGCGGGGCTGCTGCCGCAGGACAAGGTCGCCGCGGTACGGGAACAGGAGGCGGCGGGCCGCAAGATGCTCGTCATCGGCGACGGCGTCAACGACGCCCCCGCGCTCGCCGCCGCCCACACCGGCATCGCCATGGGCCGGGCAGGCTCCGACCTGGCCCTGGAAACGGCCGACGCCGTCATCGTCCGCGACGAACTGGCCACGGTCCCGGCCGTGATGGCCCTGTCCCGCGCCGCGCGCCGCCTGGTGGTCCAGAACCTCGTCATCGCCGGAGTGTTCATCTCCGGCCTGGTGATCTGGGACCTGGCAGGGCACCTGCCGCTGCCGCTCGGCGTACTCGGCCACGAGGGATCGACGGTCATCGTCGGCCTCAACGGCCTGCGCCTGCTCCGCGACGCGGCCTGGAACAGGGCGGCGTCACCGGCCGGCGCGGTCCGCTGACGCCCCGCCCTGCGGGAGCGGGGGCCCGGCCTGAACCAGGTCGGGCCGCCGTGCGGCCCGTCGGGTACTGCCCGGCGTCGCCGCCGGGCCGCCTGCACGCATACACGCGCGAGCCTGCACGTTGCGGACCGATGGCACGCCGATGCGCAACGAAATCGCACGCAATACCGCGGTCGGCGCCTGCGCACCAGGGTCGGCGCCCGCGACACCGCTGTCCGCGCT
>NZ_JBSHFH010000019.1:70509-132961 GCF_053617235.1 Streptomyces sp. NPDC055749
CTCGCGTACCGCGCTCGCGTACCGCGCTCGCGTACCGCGCTCGCGTACCGCGCTCGCGTACCGCGCTCGCGTACCGCGCTCGCGTACCGCGCTCGCGTACCGCGCTCGCTGAGCTGCGCCACCCGCGCGGTCAGCGCAGCTCGCCCTCCAGCATCGCCATCGTGAACTCGTCGTACCACTTGCCGTCGCGCCGGAAGCTCTGGCGCAGCCTGCCCTCCTCGACGAAGCCCACCTTGCGGTAGATGTGATGGGCCGCGTGGTTCTCGGTGACGACAGTCAGGCCGATCCGGTGCAGCCGCATCTTGTCGAAGCCGTAGCGGCAGACCGTCCGCAGCGCGTCGGTGGCGTAGCCCCGGCCCCAGGACTCCTTCTCGCCCAAGTAGATGTCGAGTTCGGCGCTGCCCGTCTCCGCCTCGACGTCGCGCAGCCGGACCAGGCCGATGAGCTGCTCGTCCTCGCGCACTTCGATGCCGAGCAGCAGATCGTCGTACGCGTTGCGGGGCCGTTCCTCCAGCCACTTACGCGTCAGTTCGGGCTGCTGGGGGTAGCCGTCGCCCATCCAGCGCATGACCTCGGGGTCGTGGTTCCACCGCCACAGGGCGTCCGCGTCCGGCGGTCCCATGGCCCGCAGCTTCACCAGTTCTCCGAGCACCATGTCCAGCAGCCTCCGTGTCTTCATGATCAGTTCTCGTGATGCGGCAGTCCTAACACGGTGCGGACAGCGCTCTCAAGCCATTTGGTGGCCCCCCGGCACCACCCACGCCGACCGTTATCCGATCGTCAGCAAAATTCCTGTCCGCTATGTGAGCAGCCCTCTTGCACTGCGGACTGTATGCGAAATACGGTCGGCGGTATTCCTTGATCACCCCCTGGCGGGAGGTAGGCCCTCGTGCGCCGAAAAGCGGTTGCCCTGGTGGCAGTTGCATTGGTGTCCCTCACCTCGGGCTGCGCGTCGCTGCAGTCCTCGGCGACCGAGGTCGGAGGTGTGCGGAAAACCGATGAACGGCCCGTACGCGACGGCGGGACGCTCACCGTTGCTCTCAACTCCGACCCCGACAAGCTCGATCCCACGCTCGCCCAGACCCTGGTGGGCCGCACGGTCTTCGCGGGCATGTGCGAGAAGCTGTACGACATCGACGAGGACGGCACCGTCGTGCCGCAGCTCGCCGCCGCGCTCCCCACCACATCGGCCGACGGCCGCACGGTCACGGTGCGGGTACGCGAGGGGCTGACGTTCAGCGACGGCACCGCACTCGACGCACAGGCGGTCGTCACCTCGCTGCTGCGCCACCGCGATCTCCCCGGATCCGCGCGCGGCACCGAACTGGCCCCGGTCAGCAAGGCCGAGGCCACCGGCCCGTACACCGTGCGGATGGAGCTCGACCACCCCTACGTACCGCTCACCGGCGTGCTCGCCGACCGGGCCGGGATGGTGATGTCACCGGCCGCGCTCAAGAAGTACGGGAAGAGCTTCACCAACCACCCGTCCTGCGTCGGCCCCTTCAGGTTCGTCGAGCGGGTCGGCGGCGACCGGATCGTCCTGGAGAAGGACCCCCACTACTACGACGCCGACAAGGTCCATCTCGACGGAGTCGTCTACAAACCCATCCCCGACGGCAACGTCCGCCTCGCCAACCTGCGCTCCGGCGACCTCCAGGTCGGCGACCAGATGGGCCCCGTCGACGTACGCAGCGCCCTCACCGAACCGGGGCTCCAGCTCTTCAACTCGCCCTCGCTCGGCTACCAGGGCATCGGTATCAACGTCGGCAACGTGAAGGGCCTGGGGCAGCCGCCCGGGAAGATCGACACCCCGCTCGCCCGTGATGTCCGGGTCCGGGAGGCGTTCGAGCTCGCCATCGACCGCGAGCTGATCAACAAGGTCGTCTTCCAGGGGATGTACGAACCGGCCTGCGGCCCCATCTCCCCGCAGTCCGCCATCGCCCCCGGCGTGCAGCCGCAGGACTGTCCGAAGCGCGATGTCGCCAAGGCGAAGAAGCTGCTGGAGGAGGCCGGGGTGAAGACCCCCGTGAAGATCGAGCTGAAGACCTCCACCACCCCGGAACAGGGGCGCGTCGGCCAGGTCCTCCAGGCCATGGTCAAGGAGGCCGGCTTCGAACTCTCGCTGCGGCCCACCGAGTACGCCACCATGCTCGCCGAGACCGACGCCGGGCACTACGACATCTTCACCAGCGGCTGGTCCGGCCGCCTCGACCCCGACGGCAACGTCTCCAACTTCCTCAAGACGGCGGGCGCCATGAACGCGTACGGCCTCGGCGACCCCGGGATCGACAAGCTGATCGCCGAGGGCCGCACCGTCGCCGACCCGGCACGGCGGACCGAGATCTACGACGAACTGACCCGACGGGTCCAGGACGCCCACGCCATGATCTACCTCTACCGGCAGAAGAACTACGTCGTCACCACCAAGGACGTCGCGGGCATCCGCGTCTACGGCGACGGACTGGTCCGGGTCACGACTGCGGGGTACACCCGATGACGAAGTACCTGCTGACGCGGCTGCGTCAGTCCCTCATCACGCTCTTCCTCGTCAGCATCGTGGTGTTCGCCGGAATCCGGGCCCTGCCCGGCGACCCGGCGCTCGCACTCGCCGGCGAGGAACGCAGCCCCGAGGCACTCGCCGCGATCCGCGAGAGCTACGGACTCAACGACAACATCGTCGTCCAGTACGGACGGTTCATAGGCCACGCCCTCACCGGCGACCTCGGTACGTCCTCCCGCACCGGGCTTCCCGTCGCCGACGCCATCGCCCAGGCCCTGCCCGTCACCCTGGAACTCGCCGCGCTCTCCCTGCTCCTCGCGGTCGTCGTCGGCATCGGCGCCGGTGTCGTCGCCGCCGTACGGCGCGGCAGGCCGGAGGAGTGGCTCGCCAACGCCATCGCGCTGATCGGCCTCTCCATCCCGACCTTCTGGCTCGGTATCGTCCTGGTCCTCGGATTCGCCATCGCCGTCCCGGTGTTCGCCGCTTCCGGTTACGTCCCCTTCGGTACGGACCCGGTCGACAACCTGCGCCGCATGGTGCTTCCCGCGATCGTGCTCGGTTCCGGTCTGGCCGCCGTCGTGATGCGCCAGACCCGGGCGGCGATGCTCGACTCGCTCTCCGCCGACTACGTCCGTACGGCACGCGCCAAGGGCCTGTCGCGGCGGTCCGTCATCGGCGGGCACGCGCTGCGCAACTCGCTCGTCACCGTCGTGACCGTCCTCGGTCTCCAGCTCGGCCACCTGATCTCCGGCGCCGTCGTCACGGAGCAGATCTTCGTCCTGCCCGGCTTCGGCAAGCTCACCATCGACGCCGTCTTCACCCGTGACTACGCCACGCTCCAGGCCGTGGTGCTCTGCACCTCCGCCGCGTACATCCTCATCAACCTGCTGGTCGACGTGGTCTATTCGGTCATCGACCCGCGCATCCGGCTCGGAGGTGCCCGGTGACCACAGCGACCACATCCCTCCCCACCAAGCCCGCGGTCACTCCGCGGCGCAGGGGCGGCGGCAGGCTCCGCGCCCTGCGCAGGAACCGGCTCGCCCTCACCGGCGGGATCATCGCCGCCGTCTTCGTACTCGTGGCACTGTTCGCCCCGCTCATCGCACCGTACGACCCCGCCCAGCCGAACTTCGGGAACGTTCTGGCGGAACCGAGCTGGGCGCACTGGCTCGGCACCGACGATCTCGGCCGCGACCAGCTCTCCCGCATCGTGTACGGGGCGCGGGCCTCCATGCAGGTCGGCCTCGTCGCCGTCGTGCTGGCCTTCCTCGTCGGCGTACCGCTGGGACTGCTCGGCGGGTACTACGGCAAGATCGCGGACAGCGCCGTCTCGCGCCTCACGGACACCATGCTGGCCTTCCCCTTCCTGGTGCTCGCCGTCGGACTCGCCGCGATCCTCGGCCCGTCCCTCATCAACGCGACCATCGCCATCGGCATCTCGCAGATCCCCGCCGTCATCCGCATCACCAGGGCCGAGACCCTGCGGCTGCGGGACGCCGACTACGTCGCCGCTGCCATCGCCAACGGCGGGGGCGACGGCACCCTGCTCTTCCGGCACATCCTGCCCAACGCCACATCCGCGCTGATCGTCCAGGCGACCGTGGGCATCCCCGCCGCCATCATCGGCGAGGCGCTGCTCAGCTTCCTCGGCCTCGGCGTCCAGCCGCCCGACCCCTCGCTGGGCGTGATGCTCTCCGGCGCCCAGTCCTTCCTGGCGCCCGCGCCCTGGATGGCCGTCTTCCCCGGCCTGGCGATCGTCGCGGCGACCCTGGCCTTCAACCTGCTCGGCGACGGACTGCGTGACGTCCTCGACCCCCGCGGAGGCACCCGATGACCGAGACCGTTCACGCCTTCTGCGGAGGCACCCGATGACCGAGACCGTCCTCGAACCCGTACGGGATCCGGTACGCGAACCCGTCCTGAGCGTGCGCGACCTGGCGGTGTCCTTCCGCTCCGACACCCGCACCGTGCACGCCGTCGACGGAGTCTCCTTCGACCTGGCCCGCGGTGAAGTCCTCGCCGTGGTGGGGGAGTCGGGCTGCGGCAAGTCCGTCACCTCGATGGCCGTCATGGGGCTGCTCCCGCCGACCGCCCGCGTCGGCGGTTCCATCAGGCTCGCCGGCCGCGAACTCGCCGGCGCGTCCGAGAAGGAACTCCAGAAGGTCCGCGGCAAGGACATCGCGATGATCTTCCAGGAGCCGATGACCTCGCTGAACCCGGTCCTGACCATCGGCCGGCAGATCGGCGAAGTGCTCCGCAGGCACCAGGGCCTCAGTAAGAAGGAGGCGCGCTCGCGCGCCGTGGAACTCCTCGAACTCGTCGGCATCCCGGCCCCGGCGCGCCGCATCGAGGAGTACCCCCACCAGCTCTCCGGCGGTATGCGCCAGCGCGTGATGATCGCCATCGCCGTGGCCTGCGACCCCGCCGTCCTGATCGCGGACGAGCCGACGACGGCACTCGACGTGACCGTGCAGGCCGGCATCCTGGAAGTGCTCCAGTCGCTGCGCGAACGGCTCGGCACCGCCATCGTCCTGGTCACCCACGACCTCGGCGTGGTGGCCGACGCCGCCGACCGGGTCCTCGTGATGTACGCGGGCCGCCCCGTCGAACAGGCCCCAGTCCACGACCTGTTCGCCGCCGGAAGGCACCCGTACACCCGTGGCCTGCTCGGCGCGGTCCTGCGTCCCGGCGGCGAGGGCAAACGACGGCTGCCCGAGATCCCCGGCCTGGTGCCGAGCCTCGACAGCCAGCCGGACGCGTGCACCTTCGCCCCGCGCTGCGCCCGGGCCGACGACACCTGTACGGGCAGCCGTCCCGGCTTCAAGGCCATCGACCGCCAGGCCGGCGCCGACGCCTCGCACCGGGCCGCCTGCTGGCACCCGTACGGAGCGGACGAAGTCACTGCCCCCGCACGCGAATCCACCGCCCCCGCACACGAAGCCCGACCCGACCAGGAGGCCGGAAAGTGACCACAGCACAGACCGTCCCCGCACCGCGCGAGAGCGGTGAGGGTGCCCCGCCCCCGCTGCCCCCGGTCCTCGAAATCACTTCCATGGAAAGGCACTTCGCGGCCTCCGGCGGCGCGACCGTACGGGCCGTGGACGGCGTGTCGATCACCGTCGGGCGCGGCGAGGTCGTCGGACTCGTCGGCGAGTCCGGCAGCGGCAAGACGACCGTCGGCCGCTGCGCCGTCCGCCTCGACGAACCCACCGGCGGCACCGTCCGCATCAACGGCACGGACGTCACCCACCTCTCCCGCCGGGCCCTGCGCCCCCTGCGCAAGGACTTCCACCTGGTCTTCCAGGACCCGTCGTCCTCCCTCGACCCGCGCATGACCATCGGGCAGATCATCGCCGAGCCGATCAGACTGAACCGGCAGGCCCGAGGCGAAGAGGTACGGGCCCGCGTCGAGAAGCTCCTCGGCCAGGTCGGACTGCGCCCCGAGCACGCGGACCGGCACCCGCACGAGCTCTCGGGCGGGCAGCGCCAGCGCATCTCCATAGCCCGCGCGCTCTCCTGCGACCCCGATCTGGTCGTCGCCGACGAACCGACTTCGGCCCTCGACGTCTCCGTCCAGGCGGCCGTGCTCAACCTCCTCGCCGACCTTCAGCGCGACCGCGGGTTCGGCTGTCTGTTCATCACCCACGACCTGGCCGCCGTCGAATTCCTCGCCGACCGGATCGCCGTGATGTATCTGGGCCAGATCGTCGAACAGGCCCCGACAGCCGAGCTGTTCGCGGCACCCAAGCACCCGTACACCCAGGCCCTGCTCTCCGCCGCACCCGTCCCGGACCCGGTCGAGCAGCGGTCCCGCCGGCGCATCGTGCTGCACGGCGAACTCCCCAGCCCCCTCGACCCCCCGCCGGGCTGCCGCTTCCACACCCGCTGCCCGCTCGCCACCGACCGCTGCCGCACCGAGGTCCCCGCCCTGCGCGAGATCCCCGGCGGTCGGCAGGTCTCCTGCCACCTCGTGGCCGACGACGGCACCGCCCCCGACGCGGCCGGCTGACCCGCCCCGCGCCCCCGCGTCTACGATCCGCACAGACCACCAGCACAGCTAGGAGCCGTATCCGTGTTCACCACCCGGCCGACCCTCCAGGGCACCTTCGGCATGGTGTCCTCCACCCACTGGCTCGCCTCGCAGTCCGCGATGGCCGTCCTGGAGGACGGCGGAAACGCCTTCGACGCGGCCGTCGCCGCCGGATTCGTCCTGCACGTCGTCGAACCGCACCTCAACGGCCCGGCCGGTGAGGTCCCGGTGATCCTGGCGCCGAAGGACGGCGACGTACAGGTGCTGTGCGGCCAGGGTCCCGCCCCCGCGGGCGCCACCGTCGCCCACTACCGCTCCCTGGGGCTCGACCTCGTGCCCGGCACGGGGCCGCTCGCCGCCGCCGTCCCCGGCGCGTTCGACGCCTGGATGCTGCTGCTGCGCGACCACGGCACCAAGAGCGTCGAGCAGGTCCTGCGGTACGCGATCGGATACGCGGAGGACGGCCACGCACCCGTCGAGCGGGTCGGCCAGACCGTCGAGACTGTCCGCGAACTCTTCGAGACGGAATGGCCGTCCTCCGCCGAGGTCTACCTCCCTGGCGGCAACGCGCCGCGGCCGGGCGAGCTGTTCCGCAACCCCGCCCTCGCGGCAACCTGGCGCCGCCTCATAGCCGAGGCCCGCGAGACGGGCGGTGAGGACCGCGTCGCGCAGATCGACGCGGCCCGGAAGATCTGGAGCGAGGGCTTCATCGCCGAGGCCCTGGTCCGCCAGGCCGCCGTTCCCACCATGGACACCAGCGGCAAGCACCACACCGGCACCCTCACGGCCGCCGATCTGGCCGGCTGGTCCGCCTCGTACGAGGCCCCCGCCACGTACGACTGGAACGGCTGGACGCTCGCCAAGGCGGGCGGCTGGAGCCAGGGCCCCGCCTTCCTCCAGCAGCTCGCCCTGCTCCCCGCCGAGCTGCCCGCGTACGGCTCCGCCGACTACGTGCACCTGCTCATCGAGGGCTGCAAGCTCGCCATGGCCGACCGGGAGGCCTGGTACGGCGACGCCGCGACCGTCCCCCTGGACACCCTGCTCTCCGAGCCGTACAACGCAGCGCGCCGCGCCCTTGTCACCGGCGATGCGTCGTACGAGCTGCGCCCCGGCAGCCCCGACGGCCGCACCCCCGTCCTCAGCGCGCACGCCCACGCCGTCGCCTCCGGCGAGTCCGGCTTCGACGCCATGGGCATCCCGGCCGCCGGTGCGGGCGAGCCGACCGTCGCCAAGGACGGCGCGGGCGCCGCTGAGCCTGCCGTCTCCGCCGATGGCTCGACCCGCGGCGACACCTGCCACGTCGACGTCGTCGACCGCTGGGGCAACATGGTCTCCGCGACCCCCAGCGGCGGCTGGCTCCAGTCCAACCCGGTCGTCCCCGAGCTGGGCTTCCCGCTCGGCACCCGCCTCCAGATGGCCTGGCTCGACGAGGGCCTGCCGAACTCCCTCACCCCCGGCCGCCGCCCCCGCACCACCCTCACCCCGTCCCTCGCCCTGCGCGACGGCGTGCCCGTCATGGCGTTCGGTACGCCCGGCGGCGACCAGCAGGACCAGTGGCAGGTGCACTTCTTCCTCGCCGTCGCGCTGCGCGCCGAGGTCCGCGGGGGCCTCGACCTCCAGGGCGCCATCGACGCCCCGAACTGGCACAACGACAGCTTCCCCGGGTCCTTCTTCCCGCGCGGTATGCGCCCCGGCAGCGTCACCGTCGAGGAGGGCATGGACCCGGAGGTCGTGGCCGAGCTGCGCCGCAGGGGCCACGAGGTCACGGTCGGCGACCCGTGGTCGGAGGGCCGGATGTGCGCCGTCGCCCGCGACCCGCGGACCGGAGTCCTGTCCGCCGCGGCCAATCCGCGCGGCATGCAGGGGTACGCGGTCGGCCGCTGACCGCCCGCCCGACGCGCCCCCGGCGGACCGTGCTTAGCTGGAGTCATGATCGATGACTTTCTCGCCGAGAACGCCGGGGACGCCGGGCACCTGACGCAGGTCGAAGCGGCGGTCCGCGAAGCCGCCGCCGCCGAGATCATGCCGCGCTACCAGCAGCTCGCCTCCCACGAGATCATCGAGAAGAGCGGCCCGCACGACCTGGTCACGACCGCCGACCGCCTCGCCGAGGAGCATCTGACCGCCTCCCTGACCCGGCTGCTGCCCGGCTCGGTCGTCGTCGGCGAGGAGGCCGTCCACGCCGACCCGCGGGTGTACGACGCCCTGGGCGGCGAAGCACCCGTCTGGATCGTCGACCCGGTCGACGGGACCCGGCAGTTCGTCCGCGGCGAACCCGGCTTCTGCACCCTGGTGGCCCTCGCCCACCACGGCGAGGTCCTCGCCTCGTGGACGTACGCCGCCGCGCTGGGAGAGATGGCCGTCGCCGTACGCGGCCGGGGCGCCACGCTCAACGGCAAGCCCCTGCACGCGGGCTCGCCCGCGCCCGGCGCCGTCCTGAAGGTGGCCATGTCCCACCCCGACTACACGTCCGACGCCCAGAAGCGGGCCCTGCTGGGGCTGCGTACCGAAGGCATCGACGCCCGCCCCTGCGGGTCCGCCGGACTCGAATACCTCGCAGTCGCCTGCGGAGCCCAGGACGCGGTCGCGTTCAACTGGGAGTTCGCCTGGGACCACGCGGCGGGCCTTCTCCTGGTCACCGAGGCGGGCGGCGCGCAGTCCACGCTCTCCGGCGCGCCCTTCCGTATCGCCGGTGGCAACGACCTGCCCTTCACGGCCGCCCGGGACGACACCACGAAGGAACGCGTCCTGGACGCGCTGCGCACCGGGATCTGACCGGTCCCGCAGCACCGAGCGGCCGGGCGGAAGGCCACCCGCTCCCACGCTGTCGGTGGCCCCGAATATCCTGGGTGTCCTGGCCGCCGGCTGACAAGGAGTCCCAAGGTGCCGTCGATGCTCGATGCAGTCGTCGTGGGGGCGGGGCCCAACGGACTCACCGCCGCAGCCGAGTTGGCCCGCCGGGGCTTCTCGGTGGAGGTGTTCGAGGCCGCGGACACCATCGGGGGCGGGGCCCGTACCGAAGAGCTCACCCTCCCCGGATTCCGCCACGACCCGTGTTCGGCCGTGCATCCGCTCGGCGTGGGGTCACCGGCGTTCCGGGACATGCCGCTGGACCGCCACGGGCTCCGGTGGATCCAGCCCGAACTGTCGCTCGCCCACCCCTTCCCCGACGGCACCGCCGCCGTGCTCACGCAGTCGGTGGGGGAGAGCGCGATGTCACTCGGGGCGCGGGACGCGGGCGCCTACCGCCGGCTCGTCGCGCCGTACGTCGGGCACTGGGACACTCTGGCCGCCGACTTCCTGCGCACGCCGTGGGACGGGCTGCCGCGCGATCCGTACCGCCTCGCGCGCTTCGGTCTGGTCGGCCTCCAGCCGGCCACCTGGCTCACCCGGCGCTTCCACGATCCGAAAGCGCGGGGCCTCTTCGCCGGGCTCGCCGCCCATGCCATAGCTCCCACCAGCGGATTCGCCACCGGCGCCATCGCCCTCGTGTTCGCGCTCGCCGCCCACGAGCACGGCTGGCCGGTGCCGCGCGGCGGCTCCCAGGCCATCGCCGACGCCCTCGCCTCGTATCTGCGCGAACTGGGCGGCACCATCCGCACCGGCACCGAGGTCAAGCGCCTGGACGAGCTGCCGCCCGCCCGCGCCTACATCTTCGACACCTCGCCGACCGCCCTCGCCCGGATCGCCGGACTCGGCAACGCGTACAGCGGCTACCGGTACGGAGCCTCCACCTTCAAGATCGATTACGCCCTGTCGGGCCCCATGCCGTGGACCGCCAAGGACGCCCGGCGGGCCGGCACCGTCCACATCGGCCCGACCGAGGGCGAGATCGACAGCGCGCTGCGGGCGGCCGTCGAGGGCCGTGATCCGAGCGTCCCGTTCCTCATCACCGCTCAGCCGACCCTCGCCGACCCTTCACGGGCACCCGAGGGCAAGCACGTCTTCTGGGTGTACGGGCACGTCCCGGCGCGCTGGACGGGCGACGCGACCGAGGTCATCGAACGCCAGCTGGAGCGCTTCGCGCCGGGCTTCCGCGACCTGGTACTCGCCCGCGCCGTCGCGGGACCCCCCGAACTCGCCGCGCGCAACGCCAACTACGTGGGCGGTGACATCGCGTGTGGCGCGTTCTCAGGACTCCAGACGCTCATCCGCCCCAAACTGGCCCGCGTGCCGTACGCCACCGCGCACCCGGCGGTCTTCATCTGCTCCTCGGCCACACCGCCGGGACCCGGAGTCCACGGCATGTCCGGCCACCACGCGGCGAAGGCGGTCTGGCGGCGCCTGCGGAACGGCTGAGCCTGGGCCGCGACCACCGGGGCGGGGTCAGGCCAGCTTGGCCGTCTGCGCGGCGAAGATGCCCTCGGGCAGCTCCGCCTTGGCCGGGTCCGTGAGGTGCAGTGTGAAGAACACCGCGAGTGTGCTGCCCTCACGCACGGCCGTGAGATGCATCGGGATCTGCGCACCCTCCGCGACACCGGTCATCACCCACGACACCGACTCCTCGCCCGCCTCCGCGGGGGCCTTCTCCGGCTCGACCGACTTGTAGGTGACGGTCGCGCCGCCGTTGTTGTTGGACGTCACGAAGCCGTCGGCGCAGGCATCGATCGCAGCCCGCAGGTCGGTCAGCGTCCGCTGCGCGCCGTCGTCCTCGTACGAGGAGAGGTTGACCGTCACCGTAAGGCCCTGCGCGGCGGTGGAGCTGAAGCTGCGGCTCGTCCAGGCGGCGGCCTCCGGGGTGCGGGCCGTCCCCGAAGCGGTCATGTCCGCGAGCGGCGTGCAGGCATCGTCGTCGGCCTCGGGGCGGACTGCCGCGACGTCGTTCGCCTGCGACACGAAGCCCTTCGTCTCGGCGTCCGCGACGAAGAGCTGCGTCAGTTCCGCCTCGGTACGGGCCGGGGGCGCCGGGGTGGCCGGGTCGGCCGGTGCGGATGCCGTGGCCGACGGCTTCGTGTCGGAGCCGGTATCCGTATCCGATCCGCCGCAGCCGGTGACCAGCGCGAACAGGGCGCCTGCGGCGAGGGCGGAGGAAAGAGCGCGGTGGTGCAGGGGGAGCATAAGTGCCTTGTTCTGTCGACGAGTTCGGTGACCCGGGAAAGTGCGGAGCCGAGGAAGGAGGACGGCCGGGACCCCGCTGGGGGGCAGGCCCCGGCCATCCACTTGTCCCAGCGTCCCGAGCCGCCCGAACGTCACACACGGCCCGCGTGTACGTCACCATGTACGCCGGGGCCCAGGGCCGTTGACAGGAGGGGGAGGGCTGATGAGCACAGCGACGGACCGCGCTTCCCGCGGGCACTGGTCCGCCGGGTTCCGCATGGGTGCGGTGTCCGGGATTCCCACGGCTGTGGTGGGCGTCCTCCTCATCGGGGCCATGTGGAAATCCTGCGACGTGGGAGTCAACTCCTCGGCGAACTCCATGGTCCTGATCTTCCTGCTGCCCGTCGTCTGGCTCCTGACGGCCGTGGTGTGGACGGTCGTCCACGGAGCCGTGGGGCGGTTCGGGCGCACGGCCGCCACGATCTGCGCCGTCGCGGCGAACCTCTGGCTGCTCTGGTTCCTCACGTCCGCGGTCGGAGGCATGGACTACCCGTCCACCGCCTGCCCGGACAACATCCCCGACTGGTGGCCGGCCTTTGTCCCGGTCTGAGCCGGGGTCGTTCCGTGCATGCCTGGCAGGCGAAGGCTGATGTCGGATTTCCGCCAGCCGCCGCCCTCCCCGTGCCTCATCCTTGAACCATGCACACCGAAACCGAGCGCTGCGTACGGGCCGTCCAGTCCAAGGACGCCCGCTTCGACGGATGGTTCTTCACGGCGGTCCTGACCACCCGGATCTACTGCCGTCCCAGCTGCCCCGTCGTGCCGCCCAAGGTCGAGAACATGAGCTTCCTGCCCAGCGCCGCCGCTTGTCAGCAGGCCGGCTTCCGGGCCTGCAAGCGGTGCCGTCCCGACACCAGCCCGGGCTCCCCGGAATGGAACGCGCGCGCCGACTCGGTCGCCCGCGCCATGCGTCTCATCGCGGACGGCGTCGTCGACCGGGAGGGCGTCACAGGGCTTGCCGCGCGCCTCGGCTACTCCGCACGGCAGATCGAGCGCCAGCTGCTCGCCGAGCTGGGGGCGGGCCCTCTCGCGCTGGCCCGCTCCCAGCGCGCCCAGACGGCCAGGCTGCTCATCGAGACCACTCAGCTCCCCATGGCGGAAGTGGCGTTCGCCGCCGGGTTCTCCTCGATCCGTACCTTCAACGACACCGTCCGCGAGGTCTTCGCGCTCGCGCCCGGCGAGCTGCGGACCCGCGCCGCCCGGGGGACCGGAACGGCCACGACACCCGGGGTCATCGCGCTGCGCCTCCCGTACCGCGCCCCGCTCAACCCCAGCAACCTCTTCGGCCACCTCGCCGCGACCGCCGTCCCCGGTGTCGAGGAGTGGCGCGACGGCGCGTACCGCCGCACGCTCACCCTCCCGCACGGACACGGCATCGTCTCCCTCGCCCCGCGCGCCGACCACATCGCCTGCCGGCTCCTGCTCACCGACCCGCGCGACCTCACCCAGGCCATCAGCCGCTGCCGGTGGCTGCTCGACCTCGACGCCGACCCGGTCGCCGTCGACGAGCAGCTGCGTACCGATCCACTGCTCGCCCCACTCGTCGACAAGGCCCCAGGACGCCGGGTTCCGCGCACCGTCGACGGTGCGGAGTTCGCGGTACGGGCCGTGCTCGGCCAGCAGGTCTCGACGGCGGCGGCCCGCACCCACGCGGCCCGTCTGGTCACCGCCCACGGCACCCCCGTAGACGACCCCGAGGGCGGTCTCACCCACCTCTTCCCCACCCCGCAGGCGCTCGCCGGGCTCGATCCGGAGGCGCTCGCCCTGCCGCGTACCCGGCGCACCACGCTCACCACCCTCGTCGCGGCCCTCGCCGACGACTCTCTGCGGCTCGGCACGGACACCGACTGGGACGGGACCCGTGCGCAACTGAACGCACTCCCCGGCTTCGGGCCCTGGACGGTCGAGGTCATTGCCATGCGGGCGCTCGGCGACCCGGACGCCTTCCTCCCCACCGACCTCGGGATCAGACGGGCGGCCCAGCAGCTCGGCCTGCCGGCGACGCCCGCCGCGCTCACCGCGCGCGCGGCACACTGGCGCCCCTGGCGGGCGTACGCCGTGCAGTATCTGTGGACCGTCGACGACCATCCGATCAACCACCTGCCCGCGTAAGGACGTTCACCATGACAGTCACAGCGACAGCCTCGGCGACCAGACAGCACACGGTCGTCGACAGCCCCTACGGGCCACTCACCCTGGTCGCGACGGACGGCGTCCTGGCCGGCCTCTACATGGTCGGCCAGCGCCACCGCCCGCCGGAGGAGACCTTCGGTGAGCCGGACCCCCGCCCCTTCGGAGCGGTGATCCGGCAGCTGGACGCCTACTTCGCCGGCGAGCTCCGCGACTTCGACCTGCCGCTGAACCTGGCAGGCACCCCGTTCCAGCAGACCGTCTGGGCCGAGCTCCAGCGCATCCCGTACGGCGAGACCCGGTCCTACGGAGAGCTGGCCGAGCTCCTCGGCAAGCCCGGCGCCTCCCGGGCCGTGGGCCTCGCCAACGGCAAGAATCCGGTCGGCATCATCGTCCCGTGCCACCGGGTCATCGGAGCATCGGGCAGCCTCACCGGCTACGGCGGCGGCCTGGAGCGCAAGCAGCGGCTGCTGGCCTTCGAGAACGGTACGGAGGGTGACGTACCGGCCCTGTTCTGAACAGCGAAAGCGTTTCCGAGCCCGTCAGCCGGTGAAGATCTCCACGGCCGACCAGATCGCGAGCCCCAGCATGCAGAGCCCACCGATGCGCTGCACGGTCTTCAGCGGCACCCGCTTGGCGATGAAACGCCCCGCCAGCAGCGCCAGCGCCGACACGGACATCAGCGCGGCGGCCGAACCGATCGCGGTGGACCAGGCACCGTTGCTCGCCGCGAGGTTGGCGGTGGTGATCTGGGTGAGGTCGCCCCACTCACTGATGAAGACGGCCATGAAGGCGGTCGAGTACACCGGCCAGAAACCGGTCACGGTCTTGACCTCGTCCGCCTCGTCCCCGTCGTCGCCCCCGTTGCGCAGCAGCATGAACGCGCCGAACGCGAAGAGCAGGGCCGAGACCAGCTTGACCGTCCAGTCGGGCAGCAGCCCGATCAGACCGCCCGCGCCGACGGCGATGGCGACGTGCACGACGAACGCGGAGGACGTACCGAACCAGACATAGAGCGGGCGCATACGGGTGCCCATGGCCAGCGAGGCGAACATCGTCTTGTCGGGGAGCTCCGCGAGGAAGATCAGCCCGAAAGCGGTGAGGATCGCCAGGGGGTCGAGATGCATGCCGGGTGGCTTTCTGTAGGAGCCGGGCCCCGGATCTTCGCGAAGCGCCACTCGGGCTTCCGGAGGACCACTCGGCCCGGCATGACGTCAGCGCCCGCAGGGCGCGGGCGTGTCATACCTGACCGAAGGTCTCGCCCACCCGTAAGGATCTACGAGCCCGGCCACCGGGAACCCGAGGGTTCCAGTGTGTCGACGACCGGTTTGCGGGGCTACTCCCCTTCGCAGCCGTCAACGATACCCGATCCCGCGAGGGACGTGATCAGCTGTTCGATACCGGAGCGGTCTGGGTAGAGTCCCACGGTGATCATCCGCGCCTCGACCGGAAGTGTCCCCGCATGAGCCGCCGCACCCGCGGAACAGTCCCCGGACCGGGCACCCCCCGGCCCACCGTCAGCGTCTGCCGGGGCTGCTGCTGCGGCACCGAGAAGATCCCCGGCGTCGACCACGCCGACCAGCTGCGCCGGCTGAAGGAGACGGCCGGCCGGTCCGCCACCGTGCGCGCCGTGGAGTGCCTGGACGCGTGCGAGCACGGCAACGTCATCGTCGTACAGCCCTCCGCCGAGGGCCGCAGGGCGGGCGGCCGGCCGGTCTGGCTCGGGCTGGTCAACGATCCGGACGCGGTGGCCGACATCGCCGCCTGGGCGGCCGAAGGAGGCCCCGGCCTCGCCGACGCCCCCGACATCCTCGACCTCTACGTGTTCCGTCCCTCACGCCGCGTACAGGCGGAACTGGAGCGCCCCGGCCGCTGAACCGAACCGTCAGCCCACCGGAGCGAACGGCGACGGTGTCGCGCCCGTCCAGGTGTTCAGCTCGGCACGGGCCGTCTGCTTGGTGACCCCGCCCTCCTGGACCGTGCCGCTGCGCGCCACGTAGTAGCGGCCGTCGTCGAGCGACACCAGCCCGTACTGGCCGTACTGTCCCGGCACCGCCCAGCCGTACGTACCGGTCGCCTCGTCGTGCAACCCCGCCCGCAGGAGCGGCAGCAGGAGGCCGCGCTCGGGCCGCTGCTGGCCACGGATGTCCCCGGCCACGGGCTTGCGCCCGCCGTCGACCGCGAAGACCGTGTAGTTCGGGAAGCCGGGCTTGGTGCCCTTGTAGGCCGCCATCAGCCAGTTGCCGCTGTGCCCGTCGTACTCCAGGTTCTGCACGCCGTACGTCGTGTTCCCGGTGTACGCGAAGAACTTGCCGTCCACCCGCGCGGGGCCGCTGGTGTGCGGGGCGGCCTCGGACAGCGGACGCTCGTAGTGCTTCCACCGCTCGATGTCGTACTGGAGCAGCACCTGGTGATCGTTGTCCGTGCGACCGGTGTTGGCGTACACGCCGTACGCGACCGTCAGCTTCTGCCTGCCGTTCTTCTTGCCGAACTCCGGCCCGAACGCCACACCGTCGATGCCGCTGCACCCGTACCGGTGGTCGGCGGTCTTCCCTGTGTTGCCGTCGAACACCCCGTCGCCGTCCATGTCGGCGGCGTAGTCCCGTACGACCTCGTCGAGATAGACGGTCGAGACGACATCCGTGGACTGCGCGTCCATGCCCATGCGGGTGATGCGGTCACCGTCGAGGATCGCGATGTAGAACGCCTTCGCGGCCTTGTACTCCAGCGAGCCGTAGACCCGGCCGTCCTTCTCGTTGAAGTCCAGATCCCCGAGATGCCCGGTGAAACCGGTGACCGACCCGACCGGCCTGCCCCGGAGGTCGGTCTTGACCAGGAGATTCGTGTACGAGAAGTACATGAAGCCCTTGCGCCGGTCGACCGCCATTCCCTGGACATGACCGGACTGCCAGGCGCCGCCGTCCACCGCCGTGGGCAACGGACGGGAAACAGCCGGGCGGCTGTCCGCCGCCTCTGCCCGCGTCACCTCTGCCCGCGTCACCTCTGCCCGCGTCACCTCCGGCCGCGACACCTCTGCCCGTGCCGCCACCGCTCCGGTGGGCGCCGCTGTGGCCGAACCCCCCGCCGTGCCGACAACCGCCGTACAGGCCAGGGCCGTTATGGCCGTCTTCCACAGGCCGCCTATGTGTCCCATGAGGTGCACGATCCCTTCGCCGTCGTGGACCCCGGATGATGCCGGGCGCGGGTGCACGCGGGGCCAATGGCGAATGAATGGAAGCGGTTTCAGACGGCGACCGGCTCCAGGTCTGGGCCGATCCACGGCGAACCGGTCTGCGCCGCTGGTGGCGAACTGCCGCAGCGGGCGGCACTGGAGGGACCGTTCGCCCGCTGATCACTCTTCGGTGAGCAACCGGTCGAGCAGCGCGTCCAGGCCCGCCGCCAGTCCCTGCGGCCCACCCCGTTCGGCGAGCGCGGCGGCGGTCTCCCGCAGCCGGGGCAGTTGCTGCGACGGCATACGGTGCAGCCCGAGCCGGAACGCCGGCTCCTGCTCGTCCGGGTTGTCGACCATGGGCTGCAACTCCACGGAAATGTAACCGAGAAGCCAGGCGGTGAAGGCCCGGAAGACGGCCGAGGCCCGGGCTCCATCGAGCCCAGCCTGCCGCAGCAGGGCCAGCACCTGCTCGTGGCCCCGCAGCACGGCCAGCGGCCGCCGGGCCAGCGGGACGGCCAGCATGCGGGTGGCGAGCAGCGGAACGGCCTCGGGGTGGGCGAGGCAGATGTCGTACGTCGTCCGGGCGATCCGATGGAGCTCGGTGCGCCAGTTGAGCGCCTCGGCCTCCGCGCCGGGCCCGGGCTCGGTCTCCAGACGCTCCTCCAGCTCCAGGTACAGGGCTTCGACCAGTCCGTCCAGGAGAGCGTCCTTGCTCGCTGCGTAGCGGTAGAGCGCCATGGCCTCCACGCCGAGCTCGGCGCCGAGGCGACGCATGCTCAGCGCCGAGAGCCCCTCGCGATCGACCAGTTCGAGGGCGGCTGCAAGCACGCGTTCCCGATCGAGCTTGCCGTGATGGCCGCGATCGCTGGCGCGACGGGTTGGGCCGGACCGCTGCTCCTTCGCCATTCCGTCTCCTGGATAGGAAAGGTGCGTGGTGTACGCAATAAATTACATCCGTGGCCTGCGGGAACCCCTGCACACGGCCTTGGCGCCGGTCACGACCTCCTCAGCCAGAGCACCTCATAGGCGTCCATGTTGACGGTCCGGCCGTCGATCTCTGCCCGAACGGCTCTGTCTTGAGTGTTCACGACCAGGACGACTTCGTCGTCGGCGAGCACCCGCACGTTCGCCGCGCCGGATGCCACGTCGACCGGCCGGTAGGTCGTACCTGGGGGGAACTCCGAGTGGAACCGGCGGACGAGGTCAAGCATGGGCAGCGGGGCGCCGCCGCTCCCGTCGGTGAGCTCGGTGCTGCGCCACAGGCAGCCGTAGCATTGTTCTCCGCGTTTCTGCGGGTTCCAGTAGAAGCCTGTGGTGGCACCGCCCCTGACCATGGCGGCCATTCCGGCGGCCTGTACGGCCTTGCGATGCGACTCGCTCCAGCGGTCGCGGTCGCGGTCACTGTCGGCTCCCGGCTCCACGTAGTACTCGGCCCACCACAGAGGCAGGGAGGTGCGTTCCCGCACCCACCGGCCTACAGCGGTGAACTTGTCGACGGAGCGGAACTGATCGGGCAGAGTCCTGTCGTCATGGGTGAAGCTGGACCCGTCGAGGACGGCGAAGTCGGCTCCGGCCTTGTGCGTGTTCCAGTAGTCGAAGGCGTCGAGGACGCGCTGATCGACGCTGCCCCAGGGACCCTTGAGGCTGGAGGCGTGGCTGGTGCGGCCGGGCGCGAAACTGTCCATGTTCAGATACGGCCCGCCCACCAGGTTGTTCTTGTTCACCTTCTTCAACGCAGCGTGGACCTTGTTGTAGAGCTCGGTGTACCCCTCGTAGTTCCAGCGTTTCCTCGAGTCGTCGAAGAAGCCCTTGAACTCGTTCCAGACAATGAAGTGCCGCACGTCCGGATAGCGTTCGGCGACCGTGGCTGCGAGTGCTGCGAAGTCGTCGTAGTGCTCGGGGCGCGGGGCCGTCTCCAGGGAGCGCCGGGACCAGTCGGTCTGGCCCGGCTTGCCGCCCTTCATCCAGTCGGGCGCGCAGCACAGCGTGATGACGGGCGTGCCGCCGGTCTCCCGGATGAGGTCGATGCGGCTGTCCAACGCCGCGAAATCGTAACGTCCCGGGGAGGGTTCGGGGTTGCTGGCGCCCCAGCCCATGATGTGTTGATTCTGTGGCAGTGACCGGGCGGAGAGAGCCTTACGCGCGGTCTCCTTGGCTTCGGGCTCTCCCGCATCGGCGCTGTACTGCGTGTGCGTGAGGCCCCACCCGAGCGACGGCTCGGCAGGGGCGCCCCGGGCATCTGTGCCCCTGGTGGACGTATCGCGGTCGTTCGTGAGTGTGGCGCACAGGGAGAGGACGAGCGCGAGCGCGAGGGTCGTCGCGACGAGGAGGACGATGCGCCACCGCCGGTGTGGCCCGGTGCCCGGCGCCGTCCTGGCCTCGCTGGTGTCAGACATCCGCCCCGGCTCCCTTTCGAATCAGCCAACGGGATCGGCGGACCAGTGCGTAGCCCTTCGTCAGGGCACGGTCCGTGGCGAAGGTGCGGCCCACGGTCCGGCCTTCCGCCAGCCGCGCGAGCTCCTCGGGGCGGGTGTCGCGCCGCACGGTCATCCGGCGCAGCGCGAAGGGGCCCTGGCGCGGATCGGCCAGCGCGTTGCCCACCGCCACTGACTGGGCGAAGCCGGCGGTGCGTACGGCTTGGCGCACGCGGCGGCTGGAGTAGCCATAAGGGTAGGCGAAGGACTCCGGTGGGGAGCCGAGTCGCTCGGCGATGATCTCCCTGCAGCGCCGCACCTCGTACTCCAACTCGCTGTCGGGGAGCTGGTCCATCTGTGGGTGGCTATGGGTATGGCCGCCGATCTCCGCGCCGGCTGCCGCCAGTTCGCGTACCTCCTCCCAGTCGAGCATGGTGTCCAGGGCCGCCCCGCAGATCTCGTGCCGACCGCGTAGCCACCCCGTTGTGACATACACGGTCGCGGCGAATCCGAATTCGCGCAGGACGGGCAGGGCGTAGTGGTGCACCCCCTGGTAGCCGTCGTCGAAAGTGATCAGCACGGGACGTTCCGGCAGCGGCGGACCGCCACGCCAGGCGGCGGCGAGCCGGGCTGTGGTCACCGGAGTGAACCCGCGTTTTGCGAGCAGCCGCATCTGGTCGGCGAACGTTTCCGGCGGGACGGACAGCGCGCGGATCGATGGCGTCGGCGTGTGCGTCACTGCGTGGTACATGAGGATCGGTACGGGGCTGGTCACCGGAAGCTCCCTCGTGCCAGTGGATCACGGAATCGGTGCTGGGCGCTATGACGCCTTCCTCCATGCGTGGACCTTGCCCACGCTCTTCAGCAGCCGGTCGGCCGGCCGGAACAGCTCCGGTCGCGAGACGACGGTGTTGCGCAGGGCCCGGACCGGAGCACGGCGCGCCCGATGGGCCAGCGCGACCGGGTGCCGACGGGTCACCCAGCCCTCGGACACGAAGAATTCACCTGTCTTCAGTACCTCCTTGTGGCCCCGGTTGCCGCGTCCGAGATCCAGATAGGAGATGCCCTCGGCAGCTGCTCCCTGTGCCATCCGCAAATGCTGCACGATGCCTGGGGAGAACTCGGCGAAGGTGGGATCGTAGGCCGGGAACCACAGGGCCATGACCTTTTCCGACCGCGGTCCGAAATGCGCGGCGACGGGCCGGCCGTCGGCGTACAGCACGGACAGGAGGCCGGCGAACGATTCGGTGTGGGTGTGGAACAGGTCGTCCACCAGCCGGATGATCCATGCGTGCGCGAACCGGTCACTACGGCCGGTCTTGCGGTACTGCGCGGACTTCCAGGCCATCAGCGTGCGGAGCATGGCGGGGTCGCGCTCATCGTGTACGTAGCGCACCTCCCCGACCTCCTGGGCCAGCTTGCGTTCCAGTTTCAGCCGGCCCTTGGTGCCCTTGTTCGACCGCTCGCGCAGCCGGGCGACGTAGGCATCCCAGCCCGCCTCCACGTCCATTACAGGTGACGGGAAGGTGCTCTTGATCGAATGCTCGAATGGCTGCTGCCCCTGAGCGAGATGGTCGAACTCCCAGATGGCGAGGCCGCACGCCGAGAGCAACCCGCCGGCGTCACAGCGGAAGCCTGGCCCGTGCACAATCCCCTGGCAGTCGGACAAGCCCAGCCCGATCGCGCGGCCCACGCCCGCCGTGGTGCGCTGGTAGGGAAAGAATGCCACCGGTTCGCCGGCCGGACCGTCCTCGCGTATCACGGCGATACGTACGCCGCGCCTGCACCGGCCCACTGCCAGTGCGAACTCGGGGGAGAGGAAGGGGTTCACCATCTGGGGCAGGCCGTCCCGAAAGGCCTTCGCCTGCATTGTCGTCCAGGCTGCCCGATCCGCGTCGGTCAGCTCCTCCGACCGGTAGACGCTGATGTCCATGACACTTTTCCTTCGTTTCGGGGGACAGCCACCTCAGGGCCGTCCTGCGGATCGGTGTGTGCTCACGTCGGCGCTTCGTCTCGCTCGAACGACTCGGTGATGCTGTCTGCGCTCTGGAGCTTCGGCTGCCGCACCTCCCAGGCGGGGGAGCCACACGTGCGTGCCTGGAGGACGCCGACCGCGTATCCCGCTGCTGCGCTCGCCACGCCGGCCACGATCGCTCCGGCGCGGCCCGCACCGCCGCGCCGCCCCAGCAGGGCGTCGCGCAGTCCGCGTACGGCCCCGGCGGGCAGGACGTGTGTGGTGTAGCGACGCTCGGACTCCAGCCCTTTGCCCACACCTACGTGACGGGTGACCCGGGCCTTCGACAGACCCTCGGCGTAGGTGCGGAGGAGGAAGTAGTCGAAGTGTTCCCGGGCGGAGGGAACCTTGTGATGGATGACCGCGCGGTCGTCGATGAGCAGGACCGCGTCCGGCTTCACCCGGGTCAGCCGGATGCACAGCTCGGTCTCCTCGCAGCCCAGCGGGCGCTTGTCGCCGTCGCGTCCGATGCCGACAGCGAAGCCGCCCGCCGTGTCGAAGGCCGTGCGACGGAAGGAGGCGTTTCCGCCCAGCACGTTGCGGACGGGCGCCCGTCCGGCCGGCATGCCCCGGTAGGCACAGCCGACGACCCAGTCGAACTCCGCGGGGAACCAGGCGGGACGGCGGCCGGAGGCCCACACCGGAACGGTGCGGCCTCCCACCGCCATCACTCGCGGATCGGTGTACGCCGATGCCATGTGCCCCAACCAGTCCTGTTCCGCCACCGCGTCGTCGTCGAGGAAAGCGATGATCGTGCCGCGGGACGCGGCGATTCCCGTGTTGCGGCCGGAGGACAGGCCCTGGGGGCCCGCGTTGGCGAGAATCCTGACCTTCTGAGAGCGACTTCCGACGGAGTCGCTCCCGGCGTACTCCTGCCGGAGCAGGTTGAGCAGGTCCGGATTGTGGTCGACGACCACCAGCGTCTCCAGGGCCGGCAGGGATTGTCCGCGTACCGAGTTCACGGCGGCGAGGATGTCCTCCCAACGCTCCTCGGTGTAGACGCAGATCACCACGGAGATGTCTGTGTGGGGCACGGTGTTCTCCTCATCCGGGTTCGACGCAGAGCCGTTGGCGAGGACAGTCATGAGGGGTCCTCCTTATCCCGGGGCAGCCATCGCGACCGCTGTGCCAGGAGATAGAGCGCGAGCAGACACTGGGCAACGAGCCAGGCGACGCCTCCTCCGACCAGCCCCATCACCGGCAGCAGGACCTGGGCCAGCCCGAGCACCAGGACGCAGAGGGCCAGCTGCAGTCCGACGACCCGGCGCATCTGCCGGCGCATGCGCGCGACATCGACCGCCAGGCTCACAACGAGGTTCGGCAGTGCGGAGAGCGCCAGCAACCTCAGCAGCGGGGTGCCGTGTTCCGCGTACTCCGGCCCGAAGAAGGCGAGCAACTGCGGCGCGGCGACGAATACCGCGGCGGCGCCTGCCGCCATGAACAGTGCCGAGTGACGCAGGACCCGTCTCGCGTGCCGCGCCAGCTGCCCCGGCGCCCGTGCAGCTTCCACGATCAGGGAGCTGCCCATGTTCGTCGCGAGCAGGTAGGGGACGTAGCCGACGATCCACGCGAGCGAGTAGTAGGCGCTCTGCTCCGGGCCGAGCGTGTTCAGCACCACGAGGGGCACCAGGCTGTACGCGGCCATCCGGAACAGCGAGCCTGCGTAGTCCGCCGTCGCGTATCCCATGAGACGGGGCGGGCGTGCCGTCTGCGTCGCCTCCCGCTCATGCTGAGGCACGGCACGTCGCAGCAGGTAGATGTTGGCTACGAGGAGGGCCACCACCAAGGCGCCGGCCCAGGAGATCAGGATGCCGGTGAAGAGTGTGAGGGCGGCAGCCAGGGCCAGCAGAAGAATCTTCACCACGGCGAAGATCACGTTCTCCATCACCACCCAGCCCGGGCGCCGCACTCCGGTCAGGGCGCCGTCCTGGAGGGCGAAGATGGTGTAACCCGCGGTGTAGGCCACGAAGAAGAGGCCGGTCAGCGGCGTGAGCAGGAAATCCAGACCAGGGCTGAGTACCGGGACCAGCAGGAGGAAGCCTCCGGCGATCAGCACGCTGCAGACGATGCTGGCGGCATAGCAGGCGACCACCAGCCTTCGGGTGTGCCGTCCGGCACACGGGACGAAGCGCACCAGGAGGTCGGAGAGGTTCAGCTGGCCGATGGTGGACAGCAGTGTGGCGGCGGTGATGGCGGCGTAGTTGAGGCCCACCGTCCGGTCGTCGTACCAGCGGGTGGCAAGCGCCCAGAAGACCGCTCCCAGTGCCGCATTGACCAGGGAGCTCGTGGCGAGCAGGTGCCCGTTGCGCAGAAGCGGCTCGTGAGGCAGCAGCGCGGCGAGCTTCGTTCGTACGGCCGTGGCGGGGCGAGGGGAGCCGGCGGACACTGTGTGTGCCGTTCGAGGGCGGGAAGAGGCATGAGGCGTGTCCACGATTCGATCTCAATCCCAGGCGCGGTCATCGCGACCGGGAACCGCGTGACTCCGCGTCTCCGGTTGCGTCCGGGGCAGAGCCGATGCCAGCGCCATGACCGAGGTGAGGGCCGCAAGGGCCGCCAGCGCCCGTGCGGTGGTGAACACGTGACTCAGAAGGAGTGCCTCGGCGACGAGCGCCGAGAGCGACAGACTGACGGCTCCTGTGACGAGAGCCGCTTCCAGGACGGTCGCCCTGCCGAACCGGTCGGTGAAGAGCCGTCCGGCACACAGCAGGGTTGCGGCCAAGCCTGGGCAGACGAGCAGGAAGACGGCTGTGACCAGCACCCGCGCCGCGGACGGGACAGGGAGGGCGGTCGCGGCGAGGGCCAGCCAACCCGACACGGCGACAGTCCAGCGCAGCGCAGTCATCAGCCGTTCCTTTCCAGAGGGGGGTCGAATCGGTACACGACCGCGTCGCCGTTGCGGTACACCGGAGTGAAGGAGGATGCCTTCGCCAAAGCGGACTCGAGTCGCGTCATGAAGTCCGCGGGCAGCTCACCGTTCAGGCGCACGTCCGCGGCCTGTGCACGGCTGAGGAGGATGTACGCCGGTTTGCTCCCTGCTCTGTCGAGGAGCGGTTCCAGGCCTGCCAGCGGGTCCTGAACCAGCAGTCGCTTCGTACTCAGACTTTCCTCGGTTATCTGCGTGCGCTCGTGCCGGTCGTAGTGCATCTCCAGGCCGGGAGCGGCGAAGGTGACCGAGATGATCAGCGACCCGGTCGGAGTTCCCGTCGTCAGGTACCGGGTGGCGGCGACCTCCTGCGAGGAGAACCGGTTCATGGCCTCCTTGCTGTAGTAGCCGAACACCAGGCTCCCGAGCATGGCGAGCAGCAGGACGAGGACGGTGGCCATCCGCGCCGGCCGCGCTCTGCCGGAGGGCAACAGCAGAGAGGCCACCAGCAGAGCGGCGGCAGGCAGCATGAACATGAACGCTCGGAAGACCATCTCGCCGCCGTAGGCGTTGACCGCTACGAGAGGGAGGGGGAACAGCACCAGCAGCGGCAGCGGGGTACGGCGTGTCCAGGGTCGTGCTGCGAGCGCGATCGCGGCCAGCAGGACGATGCCCCCCGACAGGCCGCGGTCGATCCAGGACACCATGACCTGGCTCGGGGCGGCGTCGGCGAGCCTGCTCAGACCGGACCAGACATTGGACTCGGGCCGGCTGAGTGCGTTGACGAAGCTGTCGAGATTCGCCGCCACGTACGGCCTCGCCACAGTCCCGTTCCAGGCCACGGTGAGCACGATCGCCCCGACCAGTGCGGGCAGGGTCACTCGCCGGTTGCGACGGGGCAGGGAAAGCAACAGCAAAGCGCTGACCAGCATCAACGGGGTGAGCTGGTGGGAGGAGACGATCGCGGCCTCAATCACCAGCACGAGCAGCAGCCATCCCACGGGCCAGCCTCGGCGAGGCGTTCGTGGGACAGGGAACCTCGACGACGGCAGCCGCCTCACCACCAGGGCGATCACACTCGCGAACAGAAGGAACGTGAAGGCCTGCGGTGCGAAGTAGTCCTGCCCCACCCAGGAACAGGCGTAGAAGATCCACACGGCTCCCCAGATCAGTCTCCGGTCGCGCGTGATCGACCGATAGATCATCAGGAGCGGGCCGAGCAGTAGCAGGTTGGTGAGCAACTGCGCCCACAGCGCGTACCCCAGGGGCGACTCGAGGCCGGTGGCCTTGAGGATCAGCGCGTTGAACTGGAAGAAGCCCGGCCACTGGTTGTAGATGTTGAAGCCGGCCGCATTCGGCACCTCGCCGTCGTGCCGCATCATCGCGTCGATGACGGCCACGTGTTTCCACGCCCATGAATAACGCAGCTCCTGATAGAGCAGCGGCGGCGTCGCGTGGAGGACCGTGATCAGGGCGATCACGTATGCCAGGAAGCAGCCGTGAGGAGTCCGCCGATCAGCTGCCGCGACACAGAAGCCGAGGGTGAGCAGGGCCAGCGCCACCCAGAAGAGCACAGGCATCACCTGCAGCAGCCCGAGATCTCCCATCCCGTCGAGGCGCACACCACGGAGCGACAGCAGCCACAGGGCGACCGAAGCGGGCAGCACGCCGATTACGGTGAGGGTGCCGGGGCCCAGCCGTCGCCACCGTGACCAGCCGGGGAATGGGTGCGCGGGAGCTGGTCCGGGCGGCGCGTGCGGCGAGGTGGTGTGTCCGGCGTGCGAGGGCGCGGCGTGGGCCTTTGACGGGGCAGCTCCGCGAACTGCGCGAGGATGCGGGCCGTTCACCGGCGATTCCGGTGCAGCGGTCCGCAGCACAGGGCGTACCCGGCCAAGAGACCAGGGCGGGCGGTTGGTGGAGCTCACGCCGTGCTCCGTCGGACGGGTGCCGTCTGGGCACCGGGTCGCTCGGAGAGTAGCGTCCGCAGCACCCGCCGGCCGTCGGATATGGCGTGCAGGTTCGAACGGCCGCTGCGGCGGGGCAGTTCGAGGCTCGGCACCTCGGCGATCCGCAGACCGGAGCGCAGCGCGTGCGCGACCATCTCGGTCTCGATCTCGAATCCGGAGGAGTGCAGGTCGAGATCATCGAGGAAGCTGCGGCGGAAGGCACAGAACCCGTAGCACAAGTCCGTCAGTGAGGCGTGGTACAGGCGGTTCACGGCGGTCAGCAGGACCTGATTGCCCAGACGCCTGAAGCCCGTGATGTCGAGTGAGCCGCCGCCGGCCATGAATCGTGAGCCCTTCACGAAGTCGTAGCCGTTGTCCAGGAAGTGCAGGAAGTGCGGGATCTCCCCGGGCACCATGCTGCCGTCGGCGTCGATCATCACGATGTAGTCGCAGGTCGCGGCCAGGAAGCCGGTGCGCAGGGCGTTGCCCTTGCCCGGGCCGCTCTGGTCGACGTGGCGGACGGTGGGCAGGCAGTGCTGCGCCATGTGCACCGTGGCGTCTCTGGAGTCGCCGTCGACCAGGATGACCTCGTCGACGCAGTCCGGGATCTGTTCGAAGACCCACGGGATGTTGGGCGCCTCATTTCGGGCAGGTACGACGAGGCTCACGGTGGCGCGGGGAGGAAGGCGGTCCTCCGCTCGGCGCAGGGGATGGGTGGAGCGGTCTGTGGACCGGCGGGCCGGGTGTCCCGCAGGGTCGCCGCCGGTGGGCTGACGGGTGAGGGCGGGGTGATCGTTCGGCTGAGATGCGTTGTCCATGGTGCCCACGTCTCCGGGTATCGATTCGATGGGTGTCCGGATGTGTTGTGAGTGGCCGGACAGTGCGCCGCTGCCCGGGCCGAGATTCACGACGAGGTGGGAGCGCGCTCATGCTCCTACGCCACATATTTACAATGTATGCGTACATAATGAGACATTCAGAGCATCGAGTCAAATGTGGGACGTATCGCCGAAGCGTGCCCGGCCGGGGAAGGGCAGTGGCGTGCCCGGGCCCCGGTCCTGGACACCCATGGGCAGATCAGGGGTGGTCCGGATAAGGTCGGGGCGGCGCGACTGCCTGTTCGAAAGCAAGGGATGCAAGGTGACGGACGGAGCAGTGATCGAGACTGCCCGCGTGCTCGTGGCGGCGGACAAGTTCAAAGGCTCGCTCACGGCCGTACAGGTCGCGGAGCGGGTGACGGCCGGGCTGCGGCGCGCCGTCCCTGACGTGCGGGTCGAGACCCTGCCCGTCGCGGACGGTGGCGACGGCACGGTCGCGGCGGCTGTGGCCGCCGGATTCGAGCGCCGCGAGGCGCGGGTGACCGGTCCCCTCGGGGAGACGGTCACCGCGGCGTACGCGCTGCGCGAGTCCACCGCGGTGGTGGAGATGGCCGAGGCCTCGGGCCTCCAGCACCTGCCCGCAGGGGTCTTCGCACCCCTCACGGCGACCACGTACGGCTCCGGCGAACTGCTGCGGGCCGCGCTCGACGCGGGCGCCAGGACCATCGTGTTCGGGGTCGGCGGCAGCGCCACCACCGACGGCGGCGCGGGCATGCTCGCCGCCCTCGGGGCCCGGTTCCTGGACGCGGACGGTAAGCCCGTCGGTCCCGGCGGAGGTGCGCTCGCGGAGCTGGCGGAGGCCGATCTTTCCGGGCTCGACCCCCGCCTCGCGGACGTCGACCTGATCCTGGCCAGCGATGTGGACAACCCGCTGACCGGGCCCAAGGGCGCCCCCGAGGTGTACGGGCGGCAGAAGGGCGCGACCGAGGACGACATCGCGGTCCTCGACGCGGCGCTCAGCCATTACGCGTCCGTGCTCGGCCCGGACCACGCGGCCCTCCCCGGAGCGGGGGCGGCCGGTGGCATCGGCTACGGGGCCCTGGTGGCCCTCGGGGCCCGTTTCCGCCCCGGCATCGAGGTCATGCTCGACGTCCTCGGCTTCGCACCCGCGCTGGCCAGGGCGACGCTCGTCATCACGGGCGAGGGTTCGCTCGACGAGCAGACCCTGCACGGCAAGGCACCGGCGGGCGTCGCCGCGGCGGCCCGCGCGGCCGGCGTGGAGGTCGTCGCGGTGTGCGGACGGCTGGCACTGGCACCGGAGGCACTGGGCCGCGCGGGGATCCGCCGCGCGTACGCCCTGACCGAGCTGGAGCCGGACCCTGCGGTGTGCATGGCGCAGGCGGGGCCGCTGCTGGAACGGGTGGCGGAGTCGATCGGGCAGGACTTCCTGACCTGACAGGTGGGGGGGGGCGGGGCCCGGTCCGGGGGCTCCGCCCCCGTACCCCCGCCCGGCCTTCTCACCGCACCGCCGTCAGGCGGAACGCGTCGAGCGCCAGCATCATCTCGATCAGCTCACGCGGTCGTGACAGCGACCGCGATGTCAGCACCTCCAACCGCCGCAAGCGGTTGAACACCGTGTTCCGGTGGCAGAACAGCCGCCCCGCCGCCCGCCCCGCCGACCCGTCGCACTCCAGCCACGCGTCCAGCGTCTCCACCAGCAGCGCCCGTTCCGCCGGCGCCAGTGTCAGCAGCGGCCCGAAGACCTCCGCGAGCAGCCTCGCCGACAGCTCCGGCTGACTCACCACCAGCGCCGTCGTCAGCCGCTCGTCCAGGCGCACGATCCTCGTCGAGCCCGGAGCACACGTCAGCAGCGCCGCCTCGGCCAGCCGCCGCGCCCGGTCCAGCTCCGCCAGGCCCTCCACGACCGGGCCGATCCCGCCGGGGCCCGGGCACAGGCCGGCCAGCACCGCGGTCAGCTCGGCCAGCCCCCGGTCACCGAGACCGACGACCGCGATCTCGCGGTCCGCCCGCGCCCGCCAGAAGAACCGCATGCCGTCCACGACGGCGGCCCTGTGCACCGGCCCACGGTGCTCGGTGCGCAGTACCGCCACCGCGTAGCGCCCCCGCTCCGGCAGCCCGAGACCCGCGGCCGCCCGCTCCGCGAGGTCCGGCGAGCCCCTGCCCTCCAGCAGCGCGTCGAGCAGCGCCCGGACCCGCTCGTCACTGCGCCGCTGCATGCTCTCTCCCCGTTCCGCGGACACGTCGGGCTCGGCGGACCGCTCATGGCTGGTGAGGATGCCACCGGTGTGTGCGGGGGCAACAGGACATCGGCGCCCTCTGTGCGCGTGCACAACCGCACCCTTCACTCGCTGGTCACCCGCATCGTCTCGGGCGCGCGCCGTGGACGCACGGCCCGCCCGGTGCTGGTCTGTGGCCCCACGACGCGACGCACGACACGCGACGTACGACAACGACAAGGCGGAAGGAGGAGGACGCATGGCAACGCTCGAGATCCGCGCACTGTCCGTGGGCTACGGCCCGGTACGGGCTCTGCGCGACGTCTCCGTCGACGTGCCGGCCGGCGCGATCACCGCCGTACTCGGTGGCAACGGCGCCGGCAAGACCACGCTGCTGCGGGCCGTATCGCGGACCCTCGGCTTCCACCGCGGGACGGGCACGGGCACCATCCGCTTCGACGGCCAGGCCCTGGAAGGGCTGCGGCCCGCCCAGGTGGTGGCCGCCGGAGTGGTCCAGGTGCCGGAGGGGCGACAGGTGTTCGCCCGGATGACGGTGGCCGACAATCTGCGGGCGGGCGCACTGGGGGCCCGTGGCGGACGCAAGGAGACGACCGCCGCACTGACCCGCGTACACGAACTGTTCCCGGTGCTCGCCGACCGCGCGCACCAGCGGGCCGGGCTGCTGTCCGGCGGCGAGCAGCAGATGCTGGCCATGGGCCGGGCGCTGATGGCGGGCCCCCGTCTGCTCCTGCTCGACGAACCGTCCCTCGGCCTCGCACCGCTGATGGCGAAGAAGATCGCGGAAACCGTGAAGGAGATCAACGCCGCGGGCACCTCGGTCATGCTCGTCGAGCAGAACGCTGCCATCGCCCTGCGGCTCGCCACCACGGCGTACGTCCTGGACGTCGGCGAGGTCGCACTCGAAGGACCGGCCGACGAGCTCGCCGCCTCCGACGAGGTACGCCGCCGCTATCTGGGCGTCGTCGACGAGACGGCCGCCGAGGACGCGGACCGGGCGGGCCTGGCCCCCCGCACGCTGAGCAGGTGGTCCGCGTGACGACCGCTCCCGCCACCACCGCAGCCACGACGGCACCGGCCGCACTCGCCGTCCGTGACGTGACCGTACGGTTCGCCGGGCTCACCGCCCTCGACGGCATCTCCTTCACCGTCGAACCGGGCAGCGTCCACGCCGTCATCGGCCCCAACGGGGCAGGCAAGTCGACCTGCTTCAACGTGCTCTCGGGCGTCTACAAGGCGTCCTCCGGAACGGTCCACCTCGGCTCCACCGAGCTGACCGGCCTCGCCCCGCACAAGATCGCCGCACTCGGCATCGCCCGCACCTTCCAGAACCTGGCCCTGCCCCCGCACGCCACCGTCGCCGAGAGCCTGCTGCTCGGCCGGCACCGCCTCACCCGGTCCGGGTTCCTGTCCACCGGGCTCTGGCTGCCGTCCGCGGCCCGCGAGGCCAGGCGCCATCTCGAACGGGTCCGTGAGATCGCCGAGTTCATCGGCCTGGAGAAGGAGCTGGACCACCCGGCGGGCGCTCTCCCGTACGGAAAGCAGAAGCTCGTCGAGCTGGGCCGCGCCCTGTGCATGGAACCGCAGGTCCTGCTCCTGGACGAACCCGTCGCAGGGATGACCGCCGACGAACGGCGCCGCGTGGCGGCCGTGGTCGCGGGCGTACGCGACAGCCTCGGCATCTCCATCGTGCTGGTCGAGCACGACATGGGCGTGGTGATGCGGCTCGCGGACGCGGTGACCGTACTCGACTTCGGACGCAGGATCGCGGGCGGCACTCCCGCCGAGGTCCAGAACGACCCGGCCGTCGTCCAGGCCTACTTGGGGGCACAGGAATGACCACCTTCATCGAACTCCTCCTCGGCGGCCTCTCCATAGGCTCGGTCTACGCGCTGATCGCGCTCGGCTTCGTCGTCATCTTCAAGGCCACCGAGGTCGTCAACTTCGCCCACGCGTCCCTGCTGCTGGCAGGCGGATACGTCACCGCCGTGCTCCACGACGACATCGGCTTCTGGCCCGCGCTCGCCGTCGGTATCGCGGGGGCCGCGGTCGTCGGCGCGTCGGTCGAGTTCTTCGTCATGCGCCGCTACCGGGGCAGCGACCAGAGCGTCCTGGCCATCGTCACCATCGGCGTCGACATCATCCTCGTCACCGAACTCACCCGGCGCATGGGCACCGACGTACTGGCGCTCGGCGACCCGTGGGGCGACGACGTCGTCACCATCGGCGGAGTCACCCTCGCCGAGACCCGCATCGCGGCGTTCCTCGCGGCCGGACTGCTCATCACCGTGTTCCTGCTCGCCTTCCGCTACACCTCCTGGGGTGTGTCGATGCGGGCCGCCGCCGAGAACCCGCAGACCGCCGCCCTCATGGGGATCAAGCTCGGCAGGGTCTCGCTCTCCGCCTGGGCCGTCGCGGGAGCGCTCGCCGCCGTCGCCGCGCTCTTCCTCACCGTGTTCCCGACGCCCGGACTCGAACGCGCCACCTCGCTCGCCGCGCTCAAGGCGTTCCCCGCGGCGATCCTCGGCGGCCTCGACTCGACGACGGGCGCACTCGCCGGAGGACTCATCGTCGGCGTCACCGAATCACTCGCCACCGGCTACCAGGGCGACCTCTCCTTCCTCGGACGCGGCATCGGTGACCTCGCGCCCTACCTGGTGATGGTGATCGTCCTGCTCGTCCGGCCCGCGGGACTCTTCGGCACGAAGGAGCTCGCCCGTGTCTGACACCATCGAAACCGCCACGGCGGCTCCCGGCGCCCGGCCGGAGAAGTCCTCCGCACCGGCCGGGTTCGGCGAACGGCTGCGGCAGCCACGCACGTACCTCTGGCTCGTCGGCTCGGTGCTGCTCCTCGCGTTCCCGTTCTACCTGGACCGCTTCTGGCTCCAGGCGGGACTGTTCGCGATGGCCGCCGCGATCGGGGCCATCGGCATCAACCTCCTCACCGGCTCCACCGGCCAGCTCTCCATGGGGCACGCCTTCTTCCTCGCCGTCGGCGCGTACAGCTACTGCATCCTGGCGGGGGAGAGCAGCACCGAGAACGGGCACGCGCTCACCGGGCTCGGACTGCCCACCTGGCTCGCGGCGATCCTCGCCGTGCTGCTGGCGGGCGCGGCGGGCGGAGTGTTCAGCCCCATCGCGGGCCGGCTGCGCGGCGCGTACCTCGGTATCGCCACGCTCGCCCTGATCTTCATCGGCCAGCACGTGCTGTTCAACGCGGGCTCGCTCACCGGCGGCTTCAACGGCCGCCCCGTGCCGCCGCTCTCGCTGTTCGGCTTCACCTTCGACGACACCGAGGTCGTCGTCGCCGCCGTGCCCTTCCAGTCCTCCGAGAAGCTCTGGTACGTGGCGCTGTTCGCCCTCCTCCTCAGCGGGCTCTTCGCCCGCGGGGTGCTGCGCGGCAGGCCCGGCCGGGCGCTCAACGCCATCCGTGACCACCGGATCGCCGCGGGCGTGATGGGCGTACCGGTGGCCCGCTACCGGGCCGGGGTCTTCGTCCTGTCCTCGATGTACGCGGGCCTCGCGGGCGTCCTGCTCGCGCTGGTCTTCCAGCGGACCGTGCCCGAGTACTTCGGCATGATCCTGTCCCTCGAGTACCTCGCCATGATCGTCATCGGCGGGCTCGGCAGCGTCGCGGGTGCCGTCGTCGGCGCCGCGTTCGTCACGCTGCTGCCGCAGGTGCTCACCCACTACAGCGACTCCCTGCCCCTGGTCTCGGCCCCGGGCACGGGCGGCCTCGCACCGGGTGAGGCATCTCGCTATCTGTACGGCGCCGCGGTGGTCGCGGTGGTCCTGTTCCTGCCCGGCGGCCTTACGCGTCTGAAGAAACCAGGGGAGAAGAAATGAAACTGCGAGTGATCCCGGCCGTATGCGCGGCCCTCACCCTCACGCTCGTGGGATGCAGCGGAAAGGCCACCGACAACGGCGGCGAGAAGCAGGACAAGAGCGGGGTGAAGACCGGCGAGGGAGTCACCTCGTCGACGATCACCCTCGGCGCCCTGACCGACATGACCGGCGTGTACGCCTCGCTGGGCAAGAGCGTCACCCAGGCCCAGCAGCTGTGGGTGAAGCAGACCAACGCCGCGGGCGGCATCTGCGACCGCAAGGTCGAGCTGACGGTCCGCGACCACGGCTACGACCCCCAGAAGGCCATCGCGGCCTACACCGAGCTCGAACCCGATGTGCTCGGCTTCACCCAGTTCATCGGCTCCCCGTTCGTCGCGGCCGTCGAGCAGCGCATCGACACCCAGGACAAGGGCCTCGTCCTGCCGCAGGCGTGGTCGGCGAGTCTGCTCGGCTCGAAGTACGTCCGGGTCCTCGGGGCCACGTACGACATCGAGACGATCAACCTGATCGACTACCTGCTCACGGAGAAGCGCATCGCCAAGGGCGACAAGATCGGGCACGTCTACTTCGAGGGCGACTACGGCGAGAACGCCCTCGCCGGCGCGGAGTACGCGGCGAAGGAGGCGGGGCTCACCGTCGTCCAGCAGAAGATCAAGCCCACGGACAACGACATGACCGCCCAGGTCTCCGCGCTCAAGCAGGCGGGCGTCAAGGCCATCGTCATCAGCGCGGGCCCGCGTCAGGCGGCCTCCCTGGTCGGCGTCGCGGCGGCCACCGGCTTCAACGTCCCGGTCGTCGGCAACAACTCGGCGTACGCCCCGCAGCTCCTGGCGACCCAGGCGGGCCCCGCCCTGCTCAAGGACTACTACATCGCCTCCTCCACCCTGCCGATCGGCGACCCGGGGGCCGGACCGGCGAAGCTCGCCAAGGAGTACGCGGCCCAGTACCCGAAGGACGGCCTCGACAACGGCGTCGTCGCCGGGTTCACGGCGGCGTCCGTCTACGGCGAGGCACTGAAGAAGGCGTGCGAGGCCAAGGACCTCACCCGCGAGGGCGTCGACAAGGCGCTGCTCACCCTTACGGCGTACGACAACGGATTCGGGATCACGCACAACTTCTCGGACCCGGCGGCGCCCTCCACCCGCCAGAGCACCATCATGAAGCCGGACGCCAAGGCCCCCGGCGGCCTGAAGGTGGTCCGTCCGGCGTCGGTCGCCCCGGCGGCCGAGTCATTCACGGTGAAGCCCTGACACGAGCACTGACCCTCTGAAGCCCTGAACGGGCCCGGCCGACCGGCCGGGCCCGTTCAGGCGTTCCAGGGCCCCGCGGGAGCCTCCGCCTCCCCGCAGGCCCGCACAGGGCCGCACAGCGAGTCCCCGCACGCACGAGGGCCCGGATGCTGGGGAGCATCCGGGCCCTCGTGTACGTCGTACGTGGTGCGCCAGGTCCTACGGCAGCTGCGCCGCCCGTGCCTCGCGCCGGTTGTCGCGGAAGGTGTTGACCCGCCGCGCCGTGGCGAAGAGCGGGATCACCGCACCCATCACGACCTGCAGCGCGCAGCCCGTCTGGAGGAGCAGCTGGCCACCGGGGGCGTCGAACGCCCAGGCGGCGAGAAGCCCCATCGCACCCACGATCCAGCCGAGCATCGCCACCGCGAGAACGCCCCGCGGCTTGGGGTACTCGACCCGGCTGACCATCAGCCACGCCACTCCGATGATCGCGAGCAGCGTCGGCACGAAGGGCAGCTCCAGGAGCACGATCGAAACGACCGTGAGCGCCCCGAAGGGGCTCGGCATGCCCTGGAACATGCCGTCCTTCATGGTCACGCAGGAGAATCTCGCAAGCCGCAGGACCACCGCCAGCAGCACCACGATCGCCGCGAGAGCCGACACCCGCTGCTGGGCGTCGTCCGCGACCATGCCGTACACCAGCACGAAGTACGCCGGGGCGAGTCCGAAGCTGATCAGGTCGGAGAGGTTGTCCAGCTCCGCGCCCATCGGCGAGCTGCGCAGCTTGCGCGCGACCAGCCCGTCGCACAGATCGAAGATCGCCGCCAGCAGCATCAGGATCACGGCGGTGGCGGCGGAGTTCCGCGCCATGCCGCTCTCGTTGCTGCCCGTGAGGTGCGGGATGAGGATCCCGGTGGTGGTGAAGTACACCGCCATGAATCCGCATGTGGCGTTACCGAGCGTGAGGGTGTCCGCTATCGACAGCCTCATCGACAGCGGCATGTCCTCGGAGTCGTCCTCCTCGGCCGCCTCCGGCACCCAGCCGGCCTGAGTTTCGGGATCAGTCACGGTCAATGCGAGTCACCCCCGCGGTAGTGGCCTGACCGACCTCGACCGCGACATCGACACCCTCCGGAAGGTAGATGTCCACGCGGGAGCCGAAGCGGATCAGGCCGATGCGCTCGCCCTGCTCCACCTTCGTGCCCTGCGGGATGTACGGGACGATGCGCCGGGCGACCGCTCCCGCGATCTGCACCATCTCGATGTCGCCGAGCTCGGTGTCGAAGTGCCAGACAACGCGTTCGTTGTTCTCGCTCTCCTTGTTGAACGCCGGAACGAACCCACCGGGGATGTGCTCGACGGAGGTCACCGTGCCGGCCAGCGGCGCGCGGTTGACGTGCACGTTCAGCGGGCTCATGAAGATCGCGACGCGGGTGCGCCCGTCCTTCCACGGCATGATGCTCTGCACCACGCCGTCGGCCGGTGAGATGACCCGGCCCTCGGTGATCTCGCGCTCGGGGTCGCGGAAGAACCAGAGCATGCCCGCCGCGAGCGCGGTGGTGGGCACGGCCACTGCGGCCCAGCGCCCGGACTTGCGCGCCCGGGTGAGGCTGAGAGCCGCGGTGGCGAGTGTCGGCAGGAGCCACGGCGAAGCTCCGCGTGCGAGGCGGACCCCGCCGCGGGGTGCAGAGGTATGGCTGTCGGGCATGAATGACCTTCGTAGCGGATGATGCCGCGCAGGCAACGGGGGACGGCGGCTTTTCCGGCGATGCTATCGGTTGCGGGCCACAACTGGGCAAGCCAGCAGCCGAGTCGAACCGTCGGCGGGCACCTGGCGAGGATCACAGGGTGTGATGTACTTCGCGGCCAAATCGCCCCGAAAGGGACATCACCCCTGGAACCGGTACTCCTCGAGGAGTCGGCGCCCAATGATCATTTTCTGGATCTCGGCGGTACCTTCACCGATCAGCAGCATCGGGGCCTCCCGGTAGAGGCGCTCGATCTCGTACTCCTTGGAGAAGCCGTAACCGCCGTGGATACGGAAGGCGTCTTCGACGACTTCCTTGCAGTACTCGGAGGCGAGGTACTTCGCCATCCCTGCCTCCAGGTCGTTTCGTTCCCCGGAGTCCTTTTTGCGTGCTGCATTCACCATCATCGCATGAGCGGCTTCGACCTTGGTGGCCATTTCGGCCAGCTTGAACTGGATCGCCTGGTGCTGGGCGATCGGCTTTCCGAAGGTATGGCGCTGCTGTGCGTACGAAACACCCAGCTCAAAAGCACGCTGTGCTACCCCGCAGCCACGTGCGGCCACATTGACCCGGCCGACCTCCACGCCGTCCATCATTTGGTAAAACCCTCGGCCGGTGGTCCCGCCGAGTACACGATTGGCCGGAATGCGTAGCCCGTCCATGATGAGTTCCGTCGTGTCGACGCCCTTGTAACCCATCTTGTCGATCTTCCCGGGGATGGTGAGGCCGGGGCGGACCTCGCCGAAGCCGGGCTCCTTCTCCACGAGGAAGGTCGTCATCGACTTGTGCGGGGCGGTGCCCTCCGGGTGGCCTTCGTCACTGCGGCACAGGACCGCGACCAGGTTGGCGGTGCCGCCGTTCGTCAGCCACATCTTCTGGCCGTTGAGTACGTACTCCTCGCCGTCCCGCACACCCTTGGACGTGATCGCGGAGACGTCCGAGCCGAGCGCCGGCTCGGACATCGAGAACGCGCCCCGGACCTCGCCCAGCGCCATGCGCGGCAGGAACGTGTCCTTCTGCTCCTGCGTCCCGTGCTGCTTGAGCATGTACGCCACGATGAAATGCGTGTTGATGATTCCCGACACACTCATCCAGCCGCGGGCGATCTCCTCCACGCAGAGCGCGTATGTGAGAAGCGACTCACCCAGACCCCCGTACTCCTCGGGGATCATCAGCCCGAACAGGCCGAGTTCCTTGAGTCCCTCGACGATCTCGGTGGGGTACTCGTCGCGGTGCTCCAGCTGGGTCGCGACCGGAATGATCTCCTTGTCGACGAAATCCCGGACCGTGGAGAGGATTTCCTGCTGGATGTCGGTCAGACCGGCGGTCTGGGCGAGTCGCGTCATGACTGCTTCTCCTGTGACTTCACGCGGTTAGTTGGAGGGGACGGGGCGGCCGGGCTGCTCTCCGCCGCGTTCCTTGATGTACGTCTCGGTGGGGACCATGACCTTGCGGCGGAACACGCAGACGACGGTGCCGTCCTGCTTGTAGCCCTTGGTCTCGACGTACACGATCCCGCGGTCGTTCTTGGACCTGGACGGCGTCTTGTCCAGGACGGTCGTCTCGCCGTAGATCGTGTCCCCGTGGAAGGTCGGCGCGATGTGCTTGAGCGACTCGACCTCCAGGTTCGCGATCGCCTTGCCTGAGACGTCCGGCACCGACATGCCGAGCAGCAGCGAGTAGATGTAGTTGCCGACGACGACGTTCTTGCCGAAGTCGGTCGTCTTCTCCGCGTAATTGCTGTCCATGTGCAGCGGGTGGTGATTCATGGTCAGCAGACAGAAGAGGTGGTCGTCGTATTCGGTGACCGTCTTTCCGGGCCAGTGCTTGTAGACGGCACCGACTTCGAATTCCTCATATGTGCGTCCGAACTGCATGATCAGGCCTCCGGGGCTTCGAACTTGGAGGTGCGCTGCATGCCGGCCGCGCGGCCCTTGCCCGCGATGACGAGCGCCATCTTGCGGCTGGCCTCGTCGATCATCTCGTCGCCGAGCATCGCCGAGCCCTTCTTGCCGCCCTCCTCGGAGGTGCACCAGTCGTAGGCGTCGAGGATCAGTTCGGCGTGGTCGTAGTCCTCCTGCGAGGGCGAGAACACCTCGTTGGCCGCGTCGACCTGACCGGGGTGCAGCACCCACTTGCCGTCGAAGCCCAGGGCCGCCGCACGGCCCGCGACCTCGCGGTACGCGTCGACGTCACGGATCTGGAGGAAGGGACCGTCGATCGCCTGGAGGTCGTGCGTACGGGCCGCCATCAGAATGCGCATCAGGATGTAGTGGTACGCGTCCGCCGGGTAGCCGGGCGGCTGCTGACCGACGACCAGGGTCTTCATGTTGATCGAGGCCATGAAGTCGGCCGGGCCGAAGATCAGGGTCTCCAGACGCGGCGAGGCGGCGGCGATGTCGTCGATGTTCACCAGGCCCTTGGCGTTCTCGATCTGCGCCTCGATGCCGATCTTGCCGACCTCGAAGCCCATCGTCTTCTCGATCTGCGTCAGCAGCAGGTCCAGCGCGACGACCTGCTGGGCGTCCTGGACCTTCGGCAGCATGATGCAGTCGAGGTTCGGACCCGCGCCCTCGACGACCGTGATGACATCGCGGTACGTCCAGTGCGTCGTCCAGTCGTTGACCCGCACGACCCGGGTCTTGCCCGTCCAGTCGCCGTTGTTCAGCGCGTCGACGATGTGGTGGCGGGCGCCCTCCTTGGCGAGCGGCGCACAGGCGTCCTCCAGGTCCAGGAAGACCTGGTCGGCCGGGAGGCCCTGGGCCTTCTCCAGGAACCGCGGGTTCGAGCCCGGCACGGCCAGGCAGGAGCGGCGCGGACGCAGACGGTTCACGGGCGTGGGCGTGGTCATGCGGGGACCTCCAGAGGGTCGAGCTTGTTCGCTTTCCGGATCTCGTCGACGATACGGCCGATGATCTCCGTGATACCGAAGTCCTTCGGGGTGAAGACGGCGGCTACGCCGGCTCCGATCAGTGCGGCGGCGTCCGCGGGCGGGATGATGCCGCCCGCGATCACCGGAATGTCCTTCGCGCCGGCCTCGCGCAGCCGGTTCAGTACGTCGGGCACCAGCTCGGCGTGCGAGCCGGACAGGATCGACAGACCGACGCAGTGCACGTCCTCCGCGACGGCCGCGGACACGATCTGTTCGGGCGTGAGCCTGATGCCCTGGTAGACGACCTCGAAACCGGCGTCACGGGCCCGTACGGCGATCTGCTCGGCACCGTTGGAGTGCCCGTCCAGACCCGGCTTGCCGACCAGCAGGCGCAGCCTGCCCGCGCCCAGGTCACCGGCGGTGCGGGCGACCTTCTCGCGTACGAGGGCCAGCGGGGTGCCCGCCTCCGCGGTGACCGCGACCGGGGCCGACGAGACCCCGGTCGGGGCCCTGAACTCGCCGAACACATCGCGCAGCGCCCAGGACCACTCGCCGGTGGTGACGCCCGCGCGGGCGCACTCCACCGTCGCTTCCATCATGTTCTCGGTGCCCGCTGCGGCCTTCTTCAGCGCGGCGAGCGCCTCGGTGGCCCGTGCCTCGTCGCGGTTGTCGCGCCACTCGTGGAGCGCGCTGACGACCTTGGCCTCGTTCTCCGGATCGACCGTCATGATGGCGGCGTCCAGGTCGGCCGTGAGCGGGTTGGTTTCGGTCGTCTCGTAGATGTTGACGCCGACGATCTTCTCCTCACCGCCCTCGATCCGGGCCCGCCGTGCGGCGTGCGAGGACACCAGCTCGGACTTGAGGTACCCGGACTCGACGGCGGCCATGGCGCCGCCCATCTGCTGGATGCGGTCGATCTCGGCGAGCGAATCGGTGACCAGGGACTCCACCTTGGCCTCGATGACGTGCGACCCGGCGAAGATGTCCTCGTACTCCAGCAGATCGCTCTCGTGCGCGAGTACCTGCTGGATACGGAGCGACCACTGCTGGTCCCAGGGGCGGGGGAGCCCCAGCGCCTCGTTCCAGGCGGGCAGCTGGACGGCGCGGGCGCGGGCGTCCTTGGAGAGGGTGACGGCCAGCATCTCCAGCACGATGCGCTGGACGTTGTTCTCCGGCTGCGCCTCGGTCAGCCCCAGCGAGTTGACCTGCACGCCGTAGCGGAACCGGCGCTGCTTGGGGTTGACGATGCCGTACCGCTCGCGGGTGACCTGGTCCCAGATGCGGCCGAAGGCACGCATCTTGCACATCTCCTCGATGAAGCGGACGCCCGCGTTCACGAAGAAGGAGATCCGGGCGACCACATCGCCGAACTTCTCCTCCGGCACCTGCCCGGAGTCGCGGACCGCGTCGAGGACCGCGATGGCCGTCGACATGGCGTACGCGATCTCCTGGACCGGAGTGGCTCCCGCCTCCTGCAGGTGATAGCTGCAGATGTTGATCGGGTTCCACTTCGGGATGTGGTTGACCGTGTACGTGATCATGTCGGTGGTCAGCCGCAGCGAGGGTACCGGCGGGAACACGTGCGTCCCGCGCGAGAGGTACTCCTTCACGATGTCGTTCTGCGTCGTGCCCTGGAGCTTGCCGGCGTCGGCTCCCTGCTCCTCGGCGACGACCTGATAGAGCGCCAGCAGCCACATGGCGGTGGCGTTGATCGTCATCGAGGTGTTCATCTGCTCCAGGGGGATGTCCTGGAACAGCCGACGCATGTCGCCGAGGTGCGAGACGGGCACGCCGACCCGGCCCACCTCGCCGCGGGCGAGGATGTGATCGGGGTCGTAACCCGTCTGCGTCGGCAGGTCGAAGGCGACCGACAGACCTGTCTGGCCCTTGGCGAGGTTACGCCGGTAGAGCTCGTTGGACGCCTCGGCGGTCGAGTGACCGGCGTACGTCCGCATGAGCCAGGGCCGGTCCTTCTGACGCTCAGTCATATCAGGCCTCAGATGTCGCGGAAGCGGTTGATGGCGTCGATGTGCTGCTCGCGCAGCTCCTCGTTGCGCACACCGAGACCCTCGCGGGGCGCCAGCGCGAGGACGCCGACCTTGCCCTGGTGGAGGTTGCGGTGCACGTCGTACGCGGCCTGGCCGGTGTCCTCCAGGGAGTACACCTTCGACAGCGTCGGGTGGATCTTCCCCTTGGCGATCAGGCGGTTGGCCTCCCACGCCTCGCGGTAGTTGGCGAAGTGCGAGCCCACGATCCTCTTGAGCGACATCCACAGGTAGCGGTTGTCGTACTCGTGGTTGTAGCCCGAGGTCGAGGCGCAGGTGACGATCGTGCCGCCCTTGCGGGTGACGTACACGCTGGCGCCGAAGGTCTCGCGGCCCGGGTGCTCGAAGACGATGTCCACGTCCTCGCCGCCGGTCAGCTCACGGATGCGCTTGCCGAAGCGCTTCCACTCGCGAGGGTCCTGGTTGTGCTCGTCCTTCCAGAACTTGTAGCCCTCGGCGTTGCGGTCGATGATCGCGGTCGCGCCCATCTTCCGGCAGATGTCCGCCTTCTGGTCGCTGGAGACGACACAGATCGGGTTGGCGCCGCCGGCCAGCGCGAACTGCGTGGCGTACGAGCCGAGTCCGCCGCTCGCGCCCCAGATCAGGACGTTGTCGCCCTGCTTCATCGCGGCGCCGTTCTTCGACACCAGCTGGCGGTACGCGGTGGAGTTGACCAGGCCCGGGGCCGCGGCCTCCTCCCAGCTGAGGTGCTGCGGCTTCGGCATCAGCTGGTTGGACTTGACGAGCGCGATCTCCGCGAGACCGCCGAAGTTGGTCTCGAAGCCCCAGATGCGCTGCTCGGGGTCGAGCATCGTGTCGTTGTGGCCGTCACTCGATTCGAGCTCGACGGACAGGCAGTGCGCGACGACCTCGTCGCCCGGGTTCCAGGCGTTGACGCCGGGTCCGGTGCGCAGGACGACGCCCGCGAGGTCGGAGCCGATGACGTGGTACGGGAGGTCGTGGCGCTTGCTGAGGTCGCTGAGCTTCCCGTACCGCTCCAGGAAGCCGAAGGTCGAGACGGGCTCGAAGATCGACGTCCACACGGAGTTGTAGTTGACCGAGCTGGCCATGACCGCGACCAGGGCCTCGCCCGGGCCGAGCTCGGGGACCGGCACCTCGTCGAGGTGCAGGGACTTACGGGGGTCCTTGTCGCGGCTGGCGACGCCGGCGAACATCTCGGCGTCGTCCTTGTGCACGGTCACCGCGCGGTAGGACTCGGGGATGGACAGGGCCGCGAAGTCTGCGGCCGTGGTGTCCGGTGACTGGATCGCGTCCAGGATTTCCTTCACGGTGATGCCTCCGGCAGAGCTGGCGTCGAGGGAACGCTTGAGGGGTCCCTGCGGTCAGGGGGAGCGGTGCGGTGTGGAGGTGTGCCGTCGGTTCGGCGGGTGGTGCTTCGGCTTGCTCTGTGGAGCAGAAGGGTTTGCCTGTGACGCAGGCGTCCGGGCACGCAGACACATGGTTTGCGGGGACAGCCGGCGTACGTGAGGTCTCAGCACGCCGGCCGCCCGGACACCAACAACGTATGGCACTCCGTGACACCTGACAAGGCACCGAGTGCCAACAATTTCTCTCACTTGTCATCCGCACGGCACGCATGAGCAACACCATGGGCGCTACGGGATGGTCTGTCCTGCCGACGAGCGGTTACGGGGCGGGGCGGTACACGTACGGCGTCGTCGTGCTCAGCTCCGAGAAACCCAGCCGACGCAGGATCGGGGCGGACTGGTCGGTCGCGTCGACCTGGAGATGGCGGTAACCGCGCTCCGCCGCGATACGGGCGCGGAAAGCGACCAGTGCCCGGTAGATGCCCCTGCCCCGCCACTCCGCGACCGTCCCGCCGCCCCAGAGCCCGGCAAAGCCGGTGCCGGGGCAGAACTCCATCCGGGCCGAGCTGACCGGCTCGTCGCCCGCCATCGCCAGCACCCCCACGAAACTGTCCGGATCCTTCTCCAGTCGGGCCAGCACCTGGTGGCCCAGCCGCGACCAGTCCGTGCCGAACGCCCGCTCATGGGCCCGGCCCATCAGCTCCACCCCGGCCGCGTCGGTCACGCGCCGCAGCTCGATGCCCTCGGGCAGCTCCACGACGGCCGGCAGCCGCTCGACCGGGGCGACCAGCAGACTCTCCGGCGGCTCCGGCACGAACCCGGCCGCCCGCAGCCGCTCCGGCAGGTCCACGGGGCTGTCGTGGGCGTACACCTTCCACTCGAACTCGGCGTGGCCGAGCGAGGTGAAGTACGCGATCTGCGCCGCGATCGCCGCGTCGGCCCGCGCCTCGTCCAGGTCAGGGGCGGACCACACGACTCCGTTCCAGTCGTCGGCCGCGCCGACCTGGCGTACGACGTCACCGGCGCGCTCGACCCGGACACCGGGGCCTTCGGGGCGTGCGTGTTCCCGCATCTCGCGGTCGAAAAGGGCCAGCAGGGGTTCTGGGTTCATCTTTGTCCTCGATCGCCGAACGGGCCTGAATTCAAGCCCGTACCGCGATCGAGGACAAAAGGTTTCCGCAGGGCGCTCAGCGCACCTTGAGCGCCTGCTGGATCGTGCGCATGACCTCGTCGAGCGGCGCGTCCGTCCGCGCCACCGCGACCAGCACCTCGCCCTCCGTTGCCACCGAGGCGACCGGGGCCTTGGGCGGTTCGGCCTGGGCGGTCCGGCCGGCCCCGATGCCACTGCCGAAGGTGTCCCGGACGATCGCGAAGGCGTGGTCGAGCTGCGCTTCCACATCGCCCTGGCCGCCCGCCCGCAGCCAGCGGCGCAGCACATGGTTGTGCGCGGTGACCACGGCCGACGCGGCCACCTCGGCCAGCAACGGGTCGTCATTGCCGACGTGGTGGTCGCGCTCGTCGAAATGGCCCAGCAGATAGCGCGTGAACAGCCGCTCGTAGCGGGCCACCGAGGCGATCTCCGCCTCACGCAGCGTGGGGACCTCGCGGGTCAGTTTGTAGCGGGCCACGGAGACCGCGGGCTTGGCCGCGTACATCTTCATGACTTCCTTGATGCCGCGGCAGACCGTGTCGAGCGGGTGCTCGTGCGCCGGCGCCGCGTTCAGGACGGCCTCGGCCCGCACGAGGGTGTCGTCGTGGTCCGGGAAGATCGCCTCTTCCTTGGAGCGGAAGTGGCGGAAGAAGGTCCGCCGTGCCACGCCCGCGGCGCCCGCGATCTCGTCGACTGTGGTCGCCTCGTACCCCTTGGTGGCGAAGAGCTCCATCGCGGCAGCCGCCAGTTCACGGCGCATCTTGAGCCGTTGGGCGGCGGCACGGGTGCCCGCGGCACTCTCCGGGGCGTCGGGCGCGGCGGGAGTGCGGGGTGACTTGGCGGGCTGGGACATGGTGTGAACGTACAACATCGGTGCGGGGGAGTGCGCCCGTGGGGGCGGGCCGTCGGAATGCCCCAACAGCCCGCCCCACTCCGCTCCCGGCTCAGCGACGGGCATATTCGCGGAAGCCGCGGCCTGTCTTGCGGCCGAGGCAGCCCGCGGCCACCAGGTGCTCCAGCAGCGGCGCCGGGGCGAGGCCCGGGTCGCGGAACTCGCTGTGCAGGACCTTCTCGATGGCCAGCGAGACATCGAGCCCGACGACGTCCAGGAGCTCGAACGGGCCCATCGGGTAGCCGCCGCCCAGCTTCATCGCGGCGTCGATGTCGTCGAGGGTCGCGTAGTGCTCCTCGACCATCTTGATCGCGTTGTTGAGGTACGGGAACAGCAGCGCGTTCACGATGAAGCCCGCCCGGTCCCCGCAGTCCACGGGGTGCTTGCGCACCTTCACGCAGACCTCGCGGACGGTGGCGTGGACGTCGTCGTTGGTCAGCACCGTGCGGACCACCTCGACCAGTTTCATCGCGGGCGCCGGGTTGAAGAAGTGCATCCCGATCACGTCGTCGGGCCGCGTGGTCGCCCGTGCGATCGCGATGACGGGCAGCGACGAGGTCGTGGTGGCGAGCACCGCGCCGGCCCGGCAGACCTTGTCCAGCGTGGCGAACAGCTGCTGCTTGACCGCCAGGTCCTCGGCGACCGCCTCGACGGCGAGGTCGACGTCGGCGAAGGCGTCCAGGGACCCGGCGGCGGTGATCCGGGCGAGGGTCTCGTCCCGCGCCTCGGCCGTCAGGCGGCCCTTGCTGACCGAACGCTCCAGCGACTTCGCGATCCGGCCCCTGGCCGTGTCCGCCTTCTCCTGGCTGCGTGCGGCGAGCACCACGTCGTAACCGGCCTTGGCGAAGACCTCGGCGATGCCCGAGGCCATGGTCCCGGAGCCGGCGACTCCCACGGTCCGCACCTCGCGGCCCGCGACCGCGCCCGTGCTCTCCAGCGGCGTCAGCGCGTCCGGGACCACCGTCTGGCCGCCCGGCGTGTCGTACGTGTAGAAGCCGCGGCCCGTCTTGCGGCCGGTGAGACCCGCCTCGCTGAGCTGCTTGAGGATCGGGGCCGGGGCGTGCAGCCGGTCGTGCGAGGCGGAGTACATCGCCTCCAGGACCGTACGGGCGGTGTCGATGCCGATCAGGTCGAGCAGCGCCAGGGGGCCCATCGGCAGCCCGCAGCCCAGCTTCATCGCGGCGTCGATGTCCTCGCGGGAGGCGTAGTTCGCCTCGTACATCGAGGCGGCCTGGTTGAGATAGCCGAACAGCAGGCCGTCCGCGACGAACCCCGGCCGGTCGCCGACCGCGACCGGCTCCTTGCCCAGTTCCCTGGCCAGCCGGGTGACGGTCTCGACGGCCGGCGGCGCGGTGAGCACCGACGAGACCACCTCGACCAGCTTCATCGCGGGCGCCGGGTTGAAGAAGTGCAGGCCCAGCACCCGCTCGGGGTGCTGCGACTCGGCGGCCAGCCGGGTCACGGACAGGGCGTTGGTGCCCGTCGCCAGGATCGCGGTGGGGGAGACGACCGCGTCGAGGTCGCGGAAGACCTGCTGCTTGATCTCGTACGACTCGGGCACGACCTCGATGACCAGCTCCGCCTCCGCGGCGGCCCCGAGGTCGGAGAAGGTACGGAACCGGGCGAGGACGTCGCGCCGCTCCTCCTCCGTGATCCGCTCGCGCCGCACGGCGCGGGCGGTGGAGGCTTCCAGGGAGGCGACGGCCCGGCGGGCGGCCTCGTCGCTGATGTCGATACCGATGACCTCGCGGCCGGCACGGGCCAGGACCTCGGCAATGCCGGTTCCCATGGTGCCGAGGCCGACGACGGCGATGGTGCTGAGCGGGGTGTCCATCACGGGACTCCTGGGTGAGTGACGACTGAAGAGGAAGCACGGGGCGCACGAGGAAGACGAACCGGCGCGCGGCGTGCGCGAGCTGCATGTCGTGGTGCACGGGCCAGGGCGCTCGAAGCGCACCCCGGCCGGGGAAAGGTGACGGACTCTGTCCCGGAGTCGCGTCGCACAAAGCTGCCGAACCGACAAGCACTCCGGATGGCTGCGTCACCAGGCCATCGGAGCTGCGGGGTTGTGCCCCGCTCAGATGAGGTTAACCGGCGGGTAACGAGCGCGCCAGTCCTGGGTGACTGTGCGCTGGACCACAATTTTCCCGCCCCGGACACCGCCCCCGGTCCGTACGGTCCGTGTCCGCCGATACGCTGAGCGTCATGGACGAGGAGTTCCGGTCGCTGACGGACCGGCTGCGAGACGAGGCGGGGGAGTCGGCGGCGTACGACCGGCTCGTCGCCACCGAGGACGAGGAAGAGCTGGCCCGGGTCCTCGTGGAGCCCGCGCGCCCCCTGTGGGCGCGCGAGATCGCCGCGTTCCGGCTCGGCTGCGGAGGCGACCGCCGGGCCTTCGAGGCCCTGGTCCTCCTCCTCAACCACCGCGATCCGGAGCGCTGCGTCTCCGCCGCGTACGCCCTGGTACGGCTGGGCGACCCCCGCACGCCACGGGCCGCAGCCGCGCTGGCCACCAACACCCTGCGCACGGCGTACGCACTGCACCCGGTACGGCTGCTGACCGACCTGCGCGCCCCCGAATCGGTGCCCACCCTGGTCAGCACACTGGGGCGGCTGCTGAACCCGGACGAGCCGAACTGGCGGGTGGCCCTCGCCTGTGTGGAGGGACTGGGCCGACTGGGTGACGGAGCGGCCCGCCCGGTCCTGGAGGCGGCACTGCCGCACCCCCGCCTCGGCGGAGCCGCGGCCGAAGCACTCGGCCGCCTGCCGGCCGGTCGCTGAGGCCGTGGCCGGGCCCGGATTCCGGGCCCGGCCACGGTGGGTCAGCCCTGGGTCAGCCGGGGGGTCAGCCGCGGAAGCCGAGCAGCCCGTGCAGCGCCTTGCCACCGGAGCTGCCGCCGCCGGCGCCGTCCGTGCTCCGCAGGGCCTTCTCCGCGGTCAGCGGCTTCGGGTCGGCGGGCGCCTGGCAGACCGCGTCCGCCCGGCCGCCGCTGCCCCGCGGGACCGTGCCGTCGATGAGGTAGTCCACCAGATACGCGTCCAGGCACTTGCTGCCGCTCAGCGTGATGCCGTGGTTTCCGCCGCCCTCTTCGACGACCAGGCTGGAGCCCTTCAGCTTGCGGTTCATCGTGACACCGCCCTGGTACGGGGTGGCCGCGTCGTCCGTCGCCTGGAACAGCAGGGCCGGCGGGATTTCGTGGTTGGTGACCCGCACCGGGTTCAGCGGCTCCACCGGCCAGGAGGCGCACGGAGCGTTGTACCAGGTGTTGTTCCAGGTCATGAACGGAGCCTTGGCCGCCACCGCCGCGGTGTCGTTGCGCCAGGTGTTCCAGTCCTGCGGCCACGCCGCGTCCCGGCACTGCACGGCCGTGTAGACCGAGTAGCTGTTGTCCCCGCCCGCGCCCGTGGCGCCGAAGTTCTTGTACGCCGAGACCAACGCGTCCTCGTTGTTGTCGTGGATGTACTCGGCGAACGCCTCGGCCAGATAAGGCCAGTAGCCGTTGTAGTAACCGCCGGGCAGGAAGGTGTCCTCCAGCTCGCTCGCACCGACCTTGCCACCGGCGGGCTGCTCCCTGAGGGACTCCCGCATCCCGTACCAGGCGGCTTCGACCTCCGCCGCGTCGTGGCCGAGCCCGTACGCGTCGTCGTGCTGCGCGACCCAGGCCGCGAACGCCTTGTGGCGGGCGTCGAACGCGTAGTCCTGGCCGAGGTTGTCGTCGTACCAGATGCCCTCGGGGTCGACGACGGAGTCGAGCACGAGCCGCCGGACCCGCTCGGGGAACAGTTTCGCGTACACGGCGCCCAGGTAGGTGCCGTAGGAGTAGCCGAAGTAGTTGATCCGCGGTGCGCCCAGCGCCGTGCGGATCACGTCGAGGTCCTTGGCGGAGCTGACCGTGTCCATGTGCGGCAGCAGATCCCCGTGCTTCTGTCCGCACGCCTCGGCGAAGGACGCGGCCCGGTCCCGGCCGGCCTGCTCCTCCTCGTACGAACGCGGTACGGAGTCGGCACGCACCGGATCGAAGTGCTTGGGACGGCAGTTCAGCGCCGGGGTGCTCTTCCCCACCCCACGGGGATCGAAGCCGATCACGTCGTACTGCGCGGCTACCTTCGCGGGCAGTGCGGACGCCACGAAACCGGCCATCGAGAGTCCGCTGCCGCCGGGGCCGCCCGGATTGACCAGGAGCGGGCCCTGCGAGGTCGCGGCCGTGTGCGGAATCCGGGACAGCGCCAGGGTGACCTGACGGCCCGTCGGCCGGTCGTGGTCGAGCGGGGAGCGGACCGTCGCGCACTGCATCGTCGGATACGACTTGGTCGCGCAGTCCGTCCACTTGAGCTGAGCCACGCGCGGCCCGCCCGCGCCCGGTTCCGGTTCGGCGGTCGCGGCGGACGGCGCGGCGGTCACCAGACCCGCCACCGCCGCGCCGACTGCGACCAGAATTCCTGCACGTTTCGTCATACGGCCTCCCGAGGTGGAGGGAGCGCGGGCGAGGGTGCCGCTGCCCCCGCCGCATGCTCCCCGTATTCGGGCCCGGAAGGACACGATGTGCCGAGAGTTGACCCGTTTGGACAGGGACACGCGGTGCCGGGGTGACGCGGGACGCCCAACCAGTGACGTACGACGTCAGAGCAGGGTCAGCTGGGTGGGGCCGACTTCGGGGCCGTCCGGAAGCGGCACCGGCACCTCCGGCGCGGAGATCCGGCGGGCCTCTCCCCGGTGCGAGGGCCCGATGCCGAACTCGGCCGCCAGTTCGTGGACCCGGCGGGTGATCTGCCGCTGGTACCAGGTGGGCGCGTACGCCCCGTCCGCGTACATCCGCTCGTACCGCCGCACGAGATGCGGGTGGTGCACGCCGAGCCACTGCATGAACCACTCCCGGGCGCCCGGCCGCAGATGCAGGACGAGCGGGGTCACCGAGGTCGCGCCGGAGGCCGCGATCGCGGCGACGGTGGCGCGCAGCTGCTCCGGGCTGTCGCCGAGGAAGGGGATGACAGGCGCCATCAGGACGCCGCAGCCGATCCCGTTGTCGGTGAGCGTGCGGACGACGTCGAGGCGGCGTTCGGGGGACGGGGTTCCTGGTTCGACCGTGCGCCAGAGCTCGGAGTCGACGAAGCCGACCGAGACGGAGACACCGACCTCGGTGACCTCGGCCGACTGCTTCAGCAGCTCCAGATCACGAAGGATGAGCGTGCCCTTCGTCAGGATCGAGAAGGGATTCGCGTGGTCGCGCAGGGCCGTGATGATGCCGGGCATCAGCCGGTAGCGGCCCTCGGCCCGCTGGTAGCAGTCGACATTCGTCCCCATCGCGATGTGCGCGCCGTGCCAGCGGTGCGAGGAGAGCTGACGGCTCACCAGTTCCGCGGCGTTGATCTTGACGACGATCTGGGAGTCGAAGCCGAGCCCCGTGTCGAGGTCGAGATAGCTGTGGGTCTTGCGGGCGAAGCAGTACACACAGGCGTGCGAGCAGCCCCGGTACGGATTCACGGTCCATTCGAACGGCATCCGGCTGGCCCCGGGCACCCGGTTCACGATGGACCGGGCCCGCACCTCATGGAAGGTGATGCCCCGGAATTCGGGTGTGTCGAACGTGCGCGTGGTCACCGCGTCCGCGGCGAAGAGCGCGCTGTTCCGGGCCACTGTGGTGTTTTCGGCCAAATTGTCCCAGCGCATGGACGCCTCCTTGGTAGCACTGACCAGAGAATAGAACACTTGTTCCCATGATCGTGCGCGACCGATTTTGAGGGGCGTGCCCGGGGGTGGTTGGCTCAGCACACCCCGAACAGTCGAGTGGTGGAGGAACTGGCATGGCGCAGGTCGAGGCAACGACAGAGCGGGTCATCGCGGCGGACGCGGAAGCGGTGTTCGATGCGCTGGCCGACTACAAGGAGGTCCGGGGCAAGGTGCTGACCGGGCACTTCAGCGAGTACGAGGTGCGCGAGGGCGGCGACGGCGAGGGCACCCTCGTGCACTGGAAGCTCCAGGCCACCAGCAAGCGCGTCCGTGACTGTCTGCTGGAGGTCACCGAGCCGACCGACGGGCAGCTGATCGAGAAGGACCGCAACTCCTCGATGGTCACCACCTGGACCGTCACCCCGGCCGGTGAGGGGAAGTCCCGGGCCGTCGTCTCGACCGTCTGGGACGGCGCCGGCGGCATCGGCGGTTTCTTCGAAAGGACCTTCGCGCCCAAGGGACTTGGCCGTATCTACGACGAGCTGCTCCAGAACCTCGCCACCGAGGTCGAGAAGTAGCCTCCGGGCGCTGTCGGCCGGCCTCACCGGAACGGGTGGTTTTCCGGGGCGGCCGGTTGTGCGCCGTAGTGCCTCCGACCGGCGCATAAGCCCTCCGCATGCGCCGGTCGTGCTCCTGGTCGCGTTTGCCCCGCCTTCCCGCGTGATGCGAGAAATGGGCGGCGCAGGTGCGACGAGGGGAGCGTTACGTGGTGGGTGGGATCACTCTGGTGAAGGACGGGCCGAGTGGCTCGGGTGGATCCGGGCCGCAGACCGCGCCACCCCCGCCGCCCCCGGCAGGACCTGACGCTGCCTCAGAGGCCGTACCGCCCTCGGAGATCAGCCACGGCCGGGTCCGGATGGTCTTCCTCGGCCTGATGCTCACCCTGCTGCTCGCGGCGCTCGACCAGATGATCGTCGCCACCGCCCTGCCGAAGATCGTCGGCGAGCTGCACGGCCTGGAGAAGATGTCCTGGGCGGTCACCGCCTATCTGCTCGCCTCCACGATCGGCCTGCCGATCTACGGGAAGCTCGGGGACCTCTTCGGCCGCAAGGGCGTCTTCCAGTTCGCGATCGTCGTGTTCGTCATCGGCTCCGCGCTGGCCGGCTGGTCGCGCACCATGGACGAGCTGATCGCGTTCCGCGCGATCCAGGGCATCGGCGGCGGCGGGCTCATGATCGGCGTCCAGGCGATCATCGCGGACATCGTCCCGCCCCGTGAGCGCGGCCGGTACATGGGCCTCATCGGTGCGGTCTTCGGGCTCGCGTCCGTCGCGGGCCCGCTGCTCGGCGGCTTCTTCACCGACCACGCCTCCTGGCGCTGGTGCTTCTACATCAACGTCCCCTTCGGCCTGGTCACCTTCGCCGTCATCGCCGTCGTGCTGAAGCTCCCCAAGCCCGCCGTGCGCCCCCGTCTGGACATCCTCGGCGCGGTGCTCCTCGCCGCCGCGTCCACCTGTCTCGTGCTGCTCACCAGCTGGGGCGGCACCGAGTACGCCTGGGGCTCGCGCACCATTCTCGGGCTCGCCGCCGGAGCTGCCGGAACGACTCTGCTCTTCCTCGCGGTCGAACACCGCGCGCCCGAACCGATCATTCCGCTGCATCTGTTCCGCGACTCGATCTTCAACATCACGGGGCTCGTCGGCGCGGTCATCGGTATCGCGCTCTTCGGCGCCGCCAGCTATCTGCCGACGTACCTCCAGATGGTCGACGGCGCGTCCGCCACCGAATCGGGACTGCTGATGCTGCCGATGATGGGCGGCATCGTCGGCGCATCGGTGGTCTCCGGCCACCTGATCTCCCGTACCGGCCGCTACCGGATCCACCCCCTCCTCGGCAGCGGGATCTCGGCCGTCGGCATGTGGCTGCTCTCCCGGCTCGAAACCGGTACGTCCCGGCTCGAGTACAGCCTCGCCCAGGCCGTACTCGGCATCGGTATCGGTCTGGTGATGCCCGTGCTGGTGCTCGCCGTGCAGAACTCCGTACGCCCCGCCGACCTCGGCACCGCCACCAGTGCCAACAACTACTTTCGCCAGATCGGCGGCAGTGTCGGTGCCGCGATCTTCGGAACGCTCTTCGCCGGGCGGCTCTCGGACGCCCTCGACGTACGCCTCCCGTCCGGCACCGGACTCCCCGATCCCGAGTCGATCACCCCGCAGCTGGTCCATGCCATGGAACCCGCGCTGCGCGACGCCTACATCCAGGCGTACGCCGACGCGATGCCGCGGATCTTCCTGTACCTGGTGCCGGTCCTCCTGCTCGGCCTGTTCCTCGCCTTCTTCCTCAAGGAGAAACCGCTGGTGTCCCACCCCATCCCCGGCACGGCCGCCGACCCGGCGACCGTCCCCGCCGCCCGTACCGACTCGGCGACCGTGACGGTCGGCCACCCGTCAGGCGTGCCGGTCTGCGGGCGCGTCCAGCACCCCGACGGTACGAAGGTCCCGCGGGCCGCCCTCACCCTCGTCGACGTCCAGGGCCGGCAGGCCGGGCGGGGCGCCAGCGGGGACGACGGGCGGTACGCGCTGAGCGTGCCAGGAGCCGGTTCGTACGTCCTGATCGCCGCGGCCGGAGGCCACCAGCCGCAGGCCGTCAGCGTCACCGTCGGCGAGCGGCCCGTCGAGCTCGACGTGGTGCTCGGCGGCGCGGGCCGGCTCGCCGGTACGGTCGTCACCGCGGACGGCGTCCCGGTCCGGGAGGCCGCGGTGACCCTCACCGACGTACGGGGCGAGGTCGTCGCGACCACCCGTACGGGCCGTGAGGGCGGCTATGCGATCACGGAGCTCGTGGCCGGCGAGTACACCCTCGCAGCCAGCGCCCCGGCCTTCCGGCCCGCCGCCCTGCCGGTCAGCGTGCAGGCCGCCCGGGAGACCCGCCAGGACATCGAACTCGCGGGCGGCGCCGTGCTGCGCGGCACCGTGCGCGCGAACGGCGGGCGGCCCGTGGAGGACGCCCGGGTGACCCTGCTCGACGCGGCGGGCAATGTGGTCGACACGCTCACCACCGGCCCCGACGGAACCTTCCGCTTCGTCGACCTGTCCTCCGGGGAGTACACGGTGATCGCCGCCGGATACCCGCCGGTGGCGACGGTCCTGCGGATGGCGGGCGGCGGACGCACGGAACGGGACGTACTGCTGGGGCACGGGGACTGAGGCCCCGCCTTCGGCCGCTGACAGAATGAGCGTTCCCGTCGTCGACATCACCGAGGCAGCGGCCTCGACCGCGCAGTTCCTGGGCCGCAGCTACTCGGTCGTGACCACCCTCGACCGGGCGGTCCCGCTCATCGAGGACCGCCTCGCCCTCGCCGGACTCGCCGCCCGCTGCGCCTCCGTACGGGCCGGCGGACTGGCCGTGCTCGACCTGGAACGCGACCCCCTGGCCGCGGTCGAGGCCATCGTCGAACAGGCCGCCCGGGCCGTCGAGGTGGACCGCGCCGAGGTCATCTGTCTGGGCTGCGGCGGCATGTCCGGGCTGAGTGAACGCGTCGCCGAGCGCACCGGTGTCCCCGTCGTGGACGGGGTCGCCGCTGCGGTCACCATCGCCGAATCCCTCGTCCGCCTCGGCCTCACGACCTCGAAGGTCCGCACCTACGCGCCGCCCCGTCCGAAGCACTTCAAGGCATGGCCTCAGCACTGACCAAGGTCATCAGGGCCCGCGCGCCCGGGCTCATCGCCTGCGCGGGCGGGAGTACGACCACGCTCTCGTACACCGGACGGTGCGGGCCCTCCGGTTCCACCGCCACCAGGCCCCCGGCCTCGGGCTTGCGGGCGAAGTGCTGCGGCACCACCGCGATGCCCAGCTTCTCGTGGACCAGCTCCAGCAGGCTGTGCACGTCGTTCACCTCAAGGGCGACCGTGCGCCGCACCCCCGCCGCGGCGAACGCCTCGTCCGCCGCACGCCGGGGGCCCCAGTCGGGATGGAAGTCGATGAACGACTCACCGGACAGCTCCGTCCACGCCACCGTCCGCTCCCGCGCGAAACGGTGGCCCGCAGCGCACAGGACGACCATCGGCTCCCTGGCCAGCGGCCTCAGCTCGCCCCGCCACTCCAGCGGGCTGACCGTTGCGGCGAAAGCGATGTCGAGCCGCCCGCCCGCCACGCCGTCCAGCAGACTGGACGTACCCTCCTGCCGGAGCCGGATCTCCATATGGGGATGGGCCCGGTGGAAGGCCGCGAGCAACCGCGCGGGGCTGACTCCGGCCACGCACTGCTCGACCCCCACGGTCAGCGTGCCGCGCAGCAGCCCCCGTACGGCATCGACGGCGTCCTTCGCCGCCCGCGCCCCCGCCAGCGTGCGTTCCGCCTCCACCAGGAGTGCCCGCCCCGCCTCGGTGAGCCGGACCGACCGCGTCGTACGGCTGAACAACGGAGTCCGCAGTTCCTGCTCCAGCGCCCGGACGGACGCGGAAAGACCCGACTGGGACACCGCGAGACGCTCGGCGGCGCGGGTGAAGTGCCGCTCCTCGGCGACGGCGACGAAGTGCTCCAGCTGACGCAGTTCCATGATTGAGAAATGTAGACGATGAATCCGACCGGAATCTCCTGTTGGACTGCTGGATGGTTCTGCGCCAGCCTGGGGACGCGCACCGAGCCCGGCGCGTTCCCAGGACCTCTCCGTGGAGCCCGCGTATGTATCTCCCGTCGTCCGACCGCTACTCCGCCATGCCGTACCGGCGCACCGGACGCAGCGGTCTGCTGCTGCCCGCGCTGTCCCTCGGGCTGTGGCACAACTTCGGCGGCGACCGGAACCCCGAGGACCAGGGCCGCATCCTGCGCAGGGCCTTCGACCTCGGCATCACCCACTTCGACCTCGCCAACAACTACGGACCGCCGCCCGGCTCCGCCGAGGTCACCATGGGCCGCGCCCTGAAGACGGACTTCGCCCACCTGCGGGACGAGATCGTCGTCTCGACCAAGGCCGGCTACGGCATGTGGGACGGGCCGTACGGGGAGTGGGGGTCGCGAAAGTACCTGCGCTCCTCGCTGGACCAGAGCCTGAGCCGGCTCGGCCTGGAGTACGTCGACATCTTCTACTCCCACCGGTTCGACCCCGAGACCCCGCTCGAAGAGACGATGGGCGCGCTCGACGCCGCGGTCCGCCAGGGCAAGGCCCTGTACGCGGGCATTTCCAACTACTCACCCGAACAGACCCGAGAGGCCGCCCGCATCCTGCGGGAGCTGGGAACCCCGCTGCTCATCCACCAGCCGCGCTACTCGATGCTGGACCGCCTCCCCGAGGAGGGGCTGCTGAGCGCCCTCGACGAGCTGGGCACCGGCACCATCGCCTACTCGCCGCTGGAGCAGGGCATCCTCTCCGACCGCTATCTGAACGGCATCCCGAAGGGCTCGCGGGCGGCGGGCGACAGCCCGTTCCTGACTACTGAAGCCGTCACCCCCGAGCTGGTGCGCCGGCTGGGCGCACTCGACCAGGTGGCCAAGGAGCGCGGCCAGTCCCTGGCCCAGCTGGCACTGGCCTGGGTGCTGCGGGGCGGCCGGGTCACCTCCGCCGTGGTGGGCGCGAGCAGCGTCGCCCAGCTGGAGAGCAGCGTCGGGGCGGTGGCGAACCTGGAGTTCGCCGACGAGGAGCTGGCCAGGATCGAGGAGATCCTGACCTCCGGCTGATCAGGCCGCCCCGTCAGAGCCAGCCGTTGCGGCGGAAGCCGCGGTGGATGACGAAGCAGGCGGTGGCCATGACGCCGACGACGAACGGATATCCGTAGGTCCACCGCAGCTCCGGCATGTGATCGAAGTTCATGCCGTACACCCCGCAGACCATGGTGGGTACGGCGATGATGGCCGCCCAGGCCGTGATCTTGCGCATGTCCTCGTTCTGGGCGACGGTCACCTGCGCCAGGTGGGCCTGGAGCACCGAGTCGAGCAGCGCGTCGAACGCCACGATCTGGTCGGTGGTACGGGCCAGATGCCCTGCGACATCCCGGAAGTACGGCTGGAACTCCGGGCCCACGGGCCCCATCGGCCCGGCCGCCAGGGCCTGGAGCGGCCGGCTCAGCGGGGCCACCGCCCGCTTGAACTCCATCAGCTCACGCTTGAGCTGGTAGATCCGCCCGGCATCGCCCCGGCCCGACTCCTGGCTGAACACCGCGGTCTCCACCGCGTCGATGTCGTGCTGCACCGCGTCGGCGACGTGCAGATAGTTGTCGACCACCTGATCGGCTATGGCGTGCAGCACCGCGGCGGGCCCCTTGGCCAGCTGCCGGGGGTCCGCCTCCAGGGCCTCCCTGAGCGGACCCAGCGAACCATGACTGCCGTGCCGCACCGTGATCACGAAATCGGCACCCGTGAAGATCATGATCTCCCCGGTGTCCACCACCTCGCTGGTGGCCGTGAGCTGCTCGTGCTCGACATAGCCGCAGGTCTTGAAGATGGCGAACAGAACATCCCCGTACCGCTCCACCTTGGGCCGCTGGTGGGCGTGCACCGCGTCCTCGACGGCCAGCGGGTGCAGCCCGAACAGTTCGGCGAGCCCGGCGAACTCCTCCGCCGACGGCTCGTGCAGACCGAGCCAGACGAAGCCCCGGCCGGACTTGCGGACCCGGCGCAGCGCCTCCTCCGCCGGGCAGGCGACCGAGTGCCGGACGCCGTCCTCGTACACCACGCAGTTGACCACCGAGCTGCCCAGCGGCGAGCGCGCGGGGTGGCTGAGGTCCACTCGCGCCCGGTGGGCGCGGCGTACCGCGTGGCGCAGCTTGCGGACGATCGGCACTGCGGACTCCTTCACATGGCGCATGGTCGGCCAGTGTGCCACTGGACCACTCCGGCCATTCCGGGAGGCCCGGTGTATGCGGAGGGTGTAAAAAGAGGGCATGGCCGGACGCTACGGCCGCCCGCGCTCGGTTCTCAGAATGCGGACCGTCGCCGGTCAGGTCTTCCTCCTGCAAGTGGCGATCGTGGTGCTGCTGGTCGCCGCTGCCGTGACCGCCCTCGTGCTGCAGTCGCGGTCCGACAGCGAGTCGGAAGCACGCCACCGGTCCGTCGCCGTGGCCGAGACCTTCGCGAACGCGCCGGGCATCGAGGAAGCACTGCTGAGCCCCGACCCGACCGCGGTGCTCCAGCCGAGCGCCGAGGCGGCCCGCATCGGCTCCGGGGTCGATTTCGTCGTCGTACTGAACACGGACGGAATCCGCTACACCCACCCGCTGCCCGACCGGATCGGCAAGAAATTCGTCGGCAATCTGCAGCCCGCCCTGGAAGGCGACGTCGTCGTCGAGAAGATCAACGGGACCATCGGGCCGCTCGTCCAGGCCGTCGTGCCCGTCATCAACCGTGAAGGCACCGTCGTCGGCATGGTGTCCGCCGGGATCACCATCGCGCGCGTGAGCGGCGTCGTCGAGAACCAGTTCCCCCTGCTGTTCGGTTCCGCCGCGGGCATCCTGCTCCTCGCCACGGGCGGGACAGCGCTCGTGAGCCGACGGCTGCGCCGCCAGACGCACGGCCTCGGACCCACCGAGATGACCCGGATGTACGAGCATCACGACGCCGTTCTGCATGCCGTACGGGAAGGCGTGGTCATCGTCGACGGAGAAGACCGGCTGCTGCTCGCCAACGACGAGGCGCGCAAACTGCTCGACCTGCCGGCCGATGTGGAAGGCCGCCCGGTCACCGAACTGGGCCTCGACGAGGTCACCACGGGGCTGCTCGTCTCGGGCAGAACCGTGACCGACGAGGTGCATCCGGTCGGCGACCGCCTGCTCGCCGTCAACCAGCGGCCGACCGACCAGGACGGCGGACCGCCCGGCAGCGTGACGACACTGCGCGACAGCACCGAACTGCGGGCCCTGGCCGGCAGGGCCGATGTGGCACGCGGACGGCTGAAACTGCTCTACGAGGCTGGTGCCGAGATCGGCACGACCCTCGACGTGGTGAAGACGTGCGAGGAACTCGCGGACTTCGCCGCGGCCCGTTTCGCCGACCTCGCCACCGTCGACCTGGTCGAGGCGGTCCTACAGGGCGAGGAACCGATCGCCACCGGTGTGGACACCGACATGCGGCGTACGGCCTTCAGTGGCGACCGGGACGACACGGGGCTCTACCCCGTCGGCTCGCTCATCCGCTTCGTGCCGACCACACCTCTCGGGAACGGTCTGCGCAGAGGCCAGGTGGTTCTCGAAGAGGACCTGGCGGCCTTCGCCGGATGGCAGCAGCAGGATCCCGAGCGGGCCCGGCGGCTCGTCGACTGCGGCATCCACTCGATGATCGCGGTGCCGCTGCGCGCCCGCGGCGCCATCCTCGGCGTGGCCCTGTTCTGGCGCTCGGCGAAACCCGAGGCGTTCGACGACGAGGACCTGTCACTCGCCGAGGAACTGGTGGCCCGCGCCGCCGTCAGCATCGACAACGCCCGCCGCTACTCGCGCGAGCACACTATGGCGGTGACCCTGCAACGCAGCCTGCTGCCGCACGGCCTCCCCGAACAGAACGCCCTCGACGTCGCCTACCGCTATCTGCCCGCGCACGCCGGGCGCGGCGGCGTCGGCGGCGACTGGTTCGACATCATCCCGCTGCCCGGCGCCCGCGTCGCGCTCGTGGTGGGCGATGTCGTGGGCCACGGACTCCACGCCGCCGCCACCATGGGCCGGCTGCGCACGGCGGTCCACAACTTCTCCACCCTGGACCTGCCGCCCGGCGAGCTCCTGCTGCACCTCGACGAACTGGTCGCCCGGATCGACCAGGACGAGGAGATCGACGAGGCGACCAAGGCATCGGTCACCGGCGCCACCTGCCTCTACGCGATCTACGATCCGGCGTCCGGACGCTGCAGCATGGCCAGGGCCGGCCACCTCCAGCCGGCGATCGTCCACCCGGACGGCACCGCCGAATTCGCCGAAGTGCCCGGCGGCCCGCCCCTGGGGCTCGGCGGCCTCCCCTTCGAGACCCTGGACATGCAGCTGCCCGAAGGCAGCGAACTGGTGCTCTACACGGACGGCCTCGTCGAGGAACGGACCCGGGACATCGACGAAGGACTGTCGCTCCTGCGCCACACCCTCGCCGACCACGCCGACGCCACACCGGAGGAAACCTGCGAAGCGGTCGTCCGCGCGCTCGTCACCGAACGTGCCCGCGACGACATCGCGCTGCTCGTCGGCCGTACCCGCAGGCTCGCCGCGGCGGACGTCGCCGACTGGGACGTGGAGTCCGACCCGTCGGCGGTGTCCCAGGTCCGGGCCGACGTCTCCCGCAAGCTGGCCGAGTGGGATCTGACCGAGGAGTCGTTCACCACCGAGCTGATCCTCAGCGAACTCGTCACCAACGCCATCCGCCACGCCACCGGCCCCATCCGCGTACGGCTGGTCCGCGACCGGTCCCTGATCTGCGAGGTCTCCGACCACAGCAGCACCTCGCCCCATATGCGACAGGCCGCCACCACGGACGAGGGTGGTCGCGGACTGTTCCTCGTCGCCCAGTTCGCCGACCGGTGGGGGACCCGCTACACCGACGACGGCAAGGTCATCTGGACGGAACAGACCCTGACGGCCGCCCGGCGGGACAGCCCACCGGGTGCGTGAGTACGCGAGCGGGGAGCATCCTGAGATGTGACCTGGTACGGCGCTGCGGGGCACGCTCCACTCAGTGAGAGCGGGGCGGAACCGGCACGGCCGAACGGCGCCCGCATGCCGGACGAGCTGCCCCTGGTGCTCGCGCAGGCCGTGGTGAGCGCGATCGAGTCCGCCGGGGGATACGCGGGCGGCGTCTATCTCCGCTCCGAAACACCGGGACTGCTGCGTCTGGGAGTGCTCGCAGGGCTGCCCATCCCACTGTTCCGCCCATGGTGGCGCATGCATGTGAACCGGCCCTTCCCGGTGGCCGAGGCATTCTCCACCGGGCAGCCCGTGTACCTCGGCGACGCCGAGGAGGCCATGCGCCGGTTTCCGCAGCTCATGGCGGGCCTGCCGTTCCCCTTCGGCTCGCTGTACGTGCCCGTCGTCAGCGGTCACGAGAAGGTCGGGGTCCTGGTCGTGCTGCGCCCCGCCACCCCCGGAGAACCCGTCGGCCCCGCCGACCGCCGCAGACTGCAACACGTCGCCCAGCGGCTCGGCGGCGCCCTCGAAGAACTGGCATCCGACGGAACGCCCGCCCGGTGGGAAGACGATCCGGTCCCCGTCCAGCTGCCCGGGGCCACGGCGCCACCCGTGCGGATCGGTCACTTCGACTGGGACCTCGACAGCGGTTCCGTCACCGCGGACGAAGATCTCTGCGCGATCCTCGGCACGGAGCCCGCGGACTTCCCCGGCACCATCGACGCACTGGCGGCGCGACTGGTGCCGGAGGACATGTACGGACTGTGGACGCTGGCCCGAAGGGCGGTGGGGTCGGGAACACCGGTCGTACGCCGCATGCGGCTCCAAGGCCCCGACGGCCGGTCCCACCTGCTGGAGCTCTCGGGCCGCTGGGCCAACCAGCCCGGCGAAGGCAAGGCGAGCCACCTGACCGGATTCCTGGTGGATCTCGGCGCAGGGCCCGTCGTCCCCGAGGCAGCCGACCGGCTGCCCCGCGGAATCTTCTCGCTCGACCGGCTCGGACGGATCACCTACGTCAACCACCTGGCGGAGGAACTCCTCGGCACCGCCCGGGCGGACCTCGTCGGACGCGTCCTGTGGGAGGCACTGCCGTGGTTCGGCCACCCCGCCTACGAAGACCACCACCGGGCGGCCCTGCTCTCCGTCGAACCCGTCCACTTCCTCGCCCGGCGAACCGAGAAGGAATGGCTCGCCGTCTCCCTCTACCCGGGCAACGACGGGGTGACGGCCACGCTCGCCGCCACGGATCAGCCGGCCTACGCCCCGGGGACCGTCGTCCCCCCGGGTGTCGGGTTCGCGTCCCCGGCCGACCCGTCCGCCGCTCTCTACCGGCCTGTCGCACTCGCCATCGCACTCACGGAGGCGGTCACCGCCCGCCAGGTCTCCGCCGTGGTCACCGAGGAACTGCTGCCCGCCTTCGGCGGCAGACAGCTGGCGATCTACCTGCTGCACGAGCGACACCTCTACCTGGCCTGGGAGACCGGCTTCCCGCAAGGCTTCCTGGACCCCTTCGACGGGGTCGGCCTCGACGCCCGGATTCCCGGCGTGGAAGCACTCACCGGAGGCCGCCCCATCTTCTTCGAGTCCATGCAGCACCTGGCCGCCGCCTATCCCGGCATCGCCATGGAGACCGACACCGGAGCCCGGGCCTTCCTGCCGCTCATCGCCTCCGGGCGGCCCGTCGGCTCGTGCATCCTCGGCTTCGACCAGCCGAGAGGCTTCAGCCCCGAGGAGCGTACGGTCCTCACAGCACTCGCCGGACTCATCGCCCAGGCCCTCCAACGTGCCCAGCGCTACGACACCGAAGCCGCCCTGGCCCGTGGTCTCCAGGACGCCCTGCTGCCGAACCGGCTGCCCCAAGTCGAGTACGTCGACACCGCCGGGCGCTACCTCTCCGGCACCCAGGGCATGGACGTCGGCGGCGACTGGTACGACGTCATCGAGACCGGCCAGGGCCTCGCCCTGGTCATCGGGGACGTCCAGGGCCACGGCGTCGCAGCAGCCGCGACCATGGGCCAACTACGCAGCGCCGTACGCGCCTTCGCCCTGAGCGGCAACGATCCGCAGGAGGTCATGAGCGGCACCAACCGGCTGCTCATCGACCTCGACCCCGGCCAGTTCGCCAGCTGCTGCTACATCGTCCTCGACCCCGGAACTGGCTTCACGCAGGCCGTACGAGCCGGGCACCCGCAGCCCGTACTGCGCCACCCCGACGGCACGGCAGAGGTCCTGGATCTCCCCGGCGGCGTCGTGCTCGGAGTCGACGCGACGGCTTCGTACCCGGTCACCGACCTACGGCTCGAACCGGGCGCGGTCCTGGCCCTGTTCACCGACGGTCTTGTCGAACAGCCAGGCACCGACATCGACCAGGGCATCGAGCGGCTCCGTAGCAACATCGCCGAAATCGGCTCGGCGTCACTGGCCGACACGGCGGACCATGTGATCCGGGAGGCGAGGAAGTCGGCCGACCGGCTCGACGACATCGCACTCCTGCTCGCCGCCCGCTGGGTGCGGAGCCCGGAGTGACCGCCTCGGCCGGCCGGGGTTCAGCCGGTTTCCTCGGCGGGGGCCGAGGGTTCGGGGGCGGGGAGTTCGCTGGTGCAGGTGCTGCGTCCGAAGGCTCCTGATGCGGTGGAGCGTTGGACGTGCTTGCCGTGGACGGCGAGGGTGCAGCTCGCGCTGCCGCCCTTTTCGCCGAGGGTGATGTTGACGATGGGCACGGCGCCGAGTGGCACGTTCACCGTCTTCTTCCACGGGAGTTCGGCGTTCTCCACGGTCTCGGCCCGGTTGGCTGTGCCGTCTCCTCGGTAGGAGATGTCGGCCGTGCCCTCGCCGAGTACCTCGTACGT
>NZ_JBSHFH010000020.1:0-132345 GCF_053617235.1 Streptomyces sp. NPDC055749
GCTGTGGTTGGCCCGACGGGCCAACCACAGCGCTCAGTCACAGTGTGTGTGACTTAGCGCTATAGGTGGCGGATGAGCGCTCCACTTGGCGGGACTGAGCGATGCAGTTGGTGGTCGGGGTGGCTGACGTTGCCCCGTCTCATGCAAGCGTGCCGATTCTCATGGCATCTCATGCGACGTGGCGGATTCTCAATGGATCATGGCTGGTCTGAGTTTTGCGGCACGGCTGTCCGGGAGGAATCTGGTCGCGCCCCGGCTGCGCAGACGACAGGATGCGCCCATGGCTGACGATCTCTTGCTCATGCACGCCCGGGAGCTTTGGGCGGAGCTGGCGGGCACACCGGTCGAGTTCCCTCCTTCAGGAGGGGCAAAGGTTGTGGTCGCGCCCGGGTCACTGTTGTGTCCGCCATCGTGGACCGGGATCGTGCGGATCGGTGACGCCGCCCTCGTCACCGCGCCGAGCGTGCAGGCCGCCGGGATGATGGACGACGCCGCGCGGAACATGACCCACGAAGAGATCGTCGACATCGCTCGTCTGCGTGCGGTGCTGCCCGTTCTCGATGTTCTCGGGCCGGCTTCGCTCTTCTATCTCGGCCGGGACGGCTTTCTTCCTGCGCATGAAGGTACCGGGGTCGAGCAATTGCCGATCGCTGACGGCCTGGTCGGGCTGCTGGCCCTGTCCGGGGAGGAGGAGGCCGGCGAGAGCGGTCTGGAGGACATCTCTTCTCCCGCGTTCTGTCTTCGCCGGGGTGATGGGGTGGTGGCCGCAGCCGGGTACCGGTCCTGGCCGCAGTCGGTTGCCCACCTGAGTGTGCAGCGAGGTGAAACCGACTCCACGCTTGCGCAGGCCGGACACGATGGCGATGAGGTCTTGGAGAGAACGGGCCGAACCGGTCCAGCGACGGGACGACGAGGGAATCGCCATCGCGGAGGAAATTCAGGGCCTGCCACAGGTCCTCGCGCCCGGCGTTCTTGCCGGACTTCTTGTCGGCGAAGATCGGATGCACCCTGCTTCGGTGAACGCGTGGACTTGCCGGTCGAGCAACTGTCCCTTGGTGGGCCCGTGCGCGTATCCCACAAGGCCACCGGTCCGTACGGCCGGAACGGGGTTGAGGAGACCGGCGATGTCGTCGCCCTGGGAAGGCTGCACCCGCCAGTTCGTACAGAGAATGTCGCTCCTCAAGTTCTTGAGCACATCAACTTTCTGACACGGCTTCATGGGCACGATCCGGTGTCGATCCGGGCGCGAACCCCCGCCAATCGATCTTGGTCATCAACCGGTTGATTACTCAACAGTGGCTGGGTTCGGTGCCGCGTTGGCGGCGGAGGTAGGCCAGGACGGCGCGGACCCGGCGGTGGCCGCTGTCCTTGGCCGACAGGCCGAGTTTGAGGAAGACGCTGCCGATGTGTTTGTGGACGGCGTTGTCGGTGATGAAAAGCCGCTGCGCGATGGTGGCGTTGTCGTGCCCTTCGGCCATCAGAGCCAGGACCTCGCGTTCGCGGGGTGTGAGGGTGTCGACGGGATTGCCGCGGACGGCAAGGAGCTGGGCGATGACCTCGGGGTCCATGGCGGTGCCGCCGGCGGCCACGCGGCGCAAGGCGTCGGTGAACTCCCCGATACGACTCACGCGGTCTTTTAGTAGATAGCCAATGCCGCCGCGGGTGTCGGAGAGGAGGCGGCCGGCGTATTCCTGCTCGACGTACTGGGACAGGACCAGGACGGGAAGTCCGGGGTGGTCACGGCGGGCCCGGAGGGCGGCGCGGATACCCTCGTCGCGGAAGGTCGGGGGCAGCCGCACGTCGACGATGGTGACGTCCGGGCGGTGGGTCTCGACGGCGGCCAAGAAGCCGGGGGCGTCAACCGCGATCGCGGCAACCTCGAAGCCCTGCGAGCCCAGCAGGAGTTCGAGTCCTGAGGACAGCAGGACGTTGTCCTCGACGATGACTACACGCACGGCAGCTCCACGGTGATGGTGGTCGGCCCGTCCGGCGGGCTGCTGATCTTCATGGTGCCGTCCAGGGCGGCGGCGCGGCGGCGAATTCCGTCCAGGCCGCTGCCCCGAGTTGCGTCCGCCCCGCCGATCCCGTCGTCGGTGATCTCTGCGGACAGCATCGCGCCGTTGCGAGTGACGTGGACGGCGGTCTTGGTGGCTCGGCTGTGCCGGGCGATGTTCGCCAGCGCCTCGGTTACGGCGAAGTAGGCGACCGCTTCGACCGCGGCAGGGACGTCCCCGAGCTCGCCGATGTCGATGCGGGTCGGCACGCCGGCCCTGGTGGCCAGGGTGTGGAGCGCGCCGCCGAGACCCTGGTCGGCCAGGACCGGTGGGTAGATGGTGCGGATGACGGAGCGCAGCTCGGTCATGGCGTCCTCGGTCTCGGCTTGGGCCTGCCGTACGAGCGCAGCGGCCGCGTCGGGATCCTGGGAATAGCTCTCCCCGGCTACGGCAAGCCGCATGGCGATGGCCACCAGCCGCGCCTGGGTGCCGTCGTGCAGGTCGCGTTCGATCCGGCGGAGTTCCGCGCCGTGTGCCTGCAGGACGTCTGTGCGCGTCCGGGTCAGTTCGGTGACGCGTGTGGCCAGTTGTTCCGCTGGAGTCGGTGCCAGGACTGCCAGGCAGCACCGCGCGTGTGCCCGGGCGAGTGGTGGCAGGGCGATGATCGCCAGCGCCGCAAGGAGGAGGAATTGCGCCGGACTGATCGTCAGCGCGGTGGCCCAGCTGTCGATACGGACATCGAGCAGTGGCAGCTGTGGCGGATCCGATGAGGGAAAGGCCCACCACGCCACGGTGATGCCAATGATGAGGAGCAGGTTGCCCAGGCACAGCAGGGCGAGTAGGCCCGCGGGCAGGCCGGCGGCCACCTGTGTCACCAGCCACCCAAGGTCGCGTCGCAGAGCGCGCGGGCGCGGCTGCACCGGCAGGCCCAGCAGCGCCCCGGCGCGGCGGCGGTGGCGCTCCGCCCAGGGAGTTGCCAGCGCCGGTACGCACAGCAGTGGCGCCGCCACAAGCGTCACCGTCGCGGTCATCAGGGTGCCGAGCAGGTAGCGTCCGCTGCGCGTGGCCTGGATCAATGCCTGGACCAACCGTGCGCGGGCCTTGCCCTTCACACCGTGCACTGGCTCGCCTTCGTCTGTCGTACGGGACCGGGAGCGGCCCTCCGACGCGCCACGGTACGTGCCGGGCGTCCCTGTGGCGCTACAGCCAGCTGCACCTTTCAACCGGGCGCCTACGGTAGCGACTTGGAACTCCACGCTTGCCTAGCGTGGGATTCATGAGATCCACAACCCCGGCCTCCGCGCCGAAGCACCGCCCGTCCCAGCAGCGTCACCACCGGATCGGCCGAGGGTGGCTGGCCGTCGCTGTGGCCGCACTCGCCACAGCGGGCGTGGCCACAGCGGCCCAGCCTTCGGACGGCGTGGCCGCGACGTCCGCGCCCGTCTACCAGCAGGACGACCTGCGCCGGGACACCTCTGCCCTCCAGGCGCTGGATATCACCGGCGTCCAGGCGCGGGTGACCACCGCCTCCGGCCGGGATCTGGTCTCCGCGACCGGCGTCGCCGTGGCGGGCACGAACCGCCCGGTGCCCCGCGACGGCTACTTCCGGATGGCCAGCACCGGCAAGACACTGATGGCCACGGTGATTCTGCAGTTGGTCGGCGAGGGCCGGCTGTCACTGGACGACACGGTGGACCGCTGGCTGCCCGGAGTGATCGACGGCAACGGCAATGATGGGCGGAAGATCACTGTTCGCCAGCTCCTGCAGAGCACCAGCGGCCTCCACGACGACCTTCCCGGCTTCGACACCCCGCATGAGTACTACCTGCACCGCTACGACACCTACACACCCGAACAGATCGTCGCCCGGTCGATGAAGCACCACCCGGACTTCCAGCCCGGCACCGGCTGGGGCTACTCCAACACCGGCTACGTCGTCCTCGGCATGATCGTCGAAGAGGCCAGCAGCCGCCCGTGGCAGGAGGAGGTCGCGAGGAGGATCCTGAAACCGCTCGGCATGAACCACACCTATCTGTCGGGCACCACGTCCACCCTTCGTCGCCCGCACGCCAGGGGCTACCAGGTCTTCGAGTCCGGCGAACGGACCGATGTCACCGAACAGATCGTCCCCGACCTCGGCGGCTATGTCTCCACCACCGCGGACGTCAACCGTTTCTTCCAGGGACTGCTGGGCGGCAAGCTGCTGTCCGAGGCGCGCATGGCCGAGATGAAGGACACGGTCCCGGTCGCCAAGCAGTTCGAGGCATTCTGGCCCGAAGGACGCTACGGCCTCGGCTTGGTCAACCGCCCCCTGACCTGCGGCGGCAGCTACTGGAGCCATCAAGGGGGTGAAGCCGGCTACATCACCCTGAACGGCGCCACCGACGACGGCAGCCGCACCGTCACCGTCTCCATGACCACCAGCTTCGGCGACTTCGATGAAACGCTCCGGCAACAGAAGGCGGCCAGCGACCTCGTCGACCGCGCGCTGTGCGACACGTCCAACAACAGATAGGGAACGTGACCGCCCGGGGCGTTCGTGCCGGCTCCGGGCGGTCACAAGCTGCTCCCTGCAGGGGTACCGGCTAGCAAAGGCGGTTGTTCAAGAGCCCGTGCGGCTCTCAGCTCGGCTCCCGGCTTCAGCGGTACGGGGTGCAGGCACGGTCGCCGCAGCAGGTTGAGGCGGGCTTCCATGTCGAGGTTCACCTCTCCGTACGGACGGACATGGGACCGGAACAGCGGGGTCAGTCCGCGCTGATCGGCGGGGGTTGGGAGGTCGGACCATTCCGGTTCGCCGAGGATGTCCTGGAGCATCAGGGTGTTCACGTACACCAGAGCCGATTGCAGAATCCGCAGGCGTAGAACGAACGTCTCCTCTCCTGCTCATCGCGCCGGTTCGAGGCGTTCTCCCCCACTCTTTCCATACGCGATCACGGAGTTGGCATCGTTGGAGGACTCCATGACGTTCAGGCCCTCCTCGATCTCCCGCTGGAGGTCCTGCAGCCGGTAACAGGCCACGAAGATGGTCTTCTGCTCCCGGCCGACCTCCAGCATCGCCGCGTACGTGGGGTGGGATGCGTTGCAGGTGGAGCGCTGTTGCAAAAGTGCTGGACCGGGGCCCTGCTGTGCCGCGCTCCGGGACGCATCAGGGCGCTTGGCCCTGCCGTCCAGAGCCACGTGGCTCGGCCCTGGGCCTTGGCGGCTCTCGTTTTGCGGGCTTCGTCTCGGTGCGCCCCTCACCCGGGAAGGTCGCTCTCTGCGGGGCAATAGGGGAAGGCGAAGGGCAGCCCGAGGTCGGCGGGCAGGAGAGCGCCGACCCAGGTGTCCCTGAGGCTGTCCCTGTTGGTCTGCGCCGCGCGTAGGGTGCCTTCCCTGACGAAGCCAGCCTTCTCTGCCACGGCCCAGGAGGCCATGTTCCCCGCCTCCGCCCTCCACTCCAGGCGCTGGACTCCTCGTTCGTTGAAAGACCAGTTGGCCAGGGCGAGTACGGCCTCCGTCGCATAGCCTCGGCCTCGGTGCTCCGCCACGGTCCAGTACCCGATTCCCCATGTGTCAGCGTGACGGTGCACATTGACGGATGCCACCAGCACTCCGCTTTCCCGGTCCTCAACCGCGAAGTGGTACATCGTTTCGTCGTGCCAGCCACGCGGCACCAGTTCGCGTAAGTAGAAAGCGGCGTGCTGCCGTTCGTATGGCTCGGGAAAGTCCGTCCACCGCTGAATGTCGGGATCTTGGCAAGCTGCGAAGACCGCGTCCTCGTCGCTGGGATCATGCGGGCGTAGAAGCAGTCGCCGCGTCGTCAGCGAGATGGGTTCCATGGGCGGTTATTCTGACGCTCACTCACACGCTCGGCCATCGATTTGTGACGTGCCTCGGGCTCGACGCCTAAGTGGATCTCGACTGCGAAACGATCACGGATCGTGGGCGTGGAGATCTGACCGACGAACAGTGGGTCCGACTGGCAACGCTCATGCTCAAGGGCAGCAAGCCCCGTCGGCCGCCGATATGGACCCGGCGGCAGCTGGTCAACGCGACGGAACCTGGAAGCGCATCTTTACTGAACTGCAGACCTATGCAGACGCAAAGAACCTGACTCACCACCAAGGTCCGCTTTGCGGTCGAACAGGGCAAGAAGCCCACGTCCATCGTGATCACTGCCGGGCAGCGTGGGTACTCACCCCCGTTCGAACCGGTCCTGGAGACCATCCGGGTACCCCGCCTCGCCCTCGGCCGCCCACCCACGCGCCCGGACAAAGTCTGCGCCGAAAAGGCCTACGGCTCCCGGAAGAACCGTGCCCGCCTGCGCAGACGCGGGATTCGCTGCACGGCTCCGGAGAAGAAAGATCAAACCCGTAGCCGAAGTAGCTCGGCTCCCGCGGCGGTCGGTCGCGAAATTCGACAGGACCGACTACCGCGAGCGCCATGCGGTCGAATGCGGCATCAACCGTCTCAAGAGACACCGTGGCGTGGCCACGAGAGACGACAAACTGGCCGTCCACTGCGAAACCACCGTCCGCGTCGCAGCCATCAATGAGTGGCTGTGACCAGCATTTTCGCAAGAGGCGCCAGTGCCAGTGCTGGGTTGGGCTCTGCCCGTCCTGCAGCCTGCGTTAGGACTTGTCCGGCCGATCATGTGACCACTTCGTGCCTGAGTCCTTCCTGTGGGCATGTGGCGGGGTGATCTGAATGATGCCGAGTGGGAACGGGCTGCGGCCGTTCCTGCCAGTCAGTAACGGGCGTTGTGGCACGTCGCGGGATCACCGGCAGGTGATCGACGGCATTCTGCACCGGGTGCGGACCGGGGTGCAGTGGCGTGACCTGCCCGAATGATTCGGACCGTGGAAGACCGTCTAACAACGCCACCGCCTGTGGTCGGCCGACGGCACCAGGGAACGTCTGCTCCAGCAGGTCCAAGCCGCGGCCGACGCCGCAGGCGAGATCGACTGGGACATCTCGTCGACTCCACCATCGTCCGTGCGCATCAGCATGCCGCTGGTGCCCGCACCGACCCGCCTCCGACCCCGGGATCAAAGGGGGCCGCAGGGATGGAACACCAGGACAAGACGCCGTGGCAGGGTCTCGTCGCCCGCCTGATGGAGGTGGTGCTGGAGGCGAGAGGGCCTGGGCCGCTCGCACGGCGGGTTCACCACCAAGCTCCACCTGAGCACGGACGGCCACTGCCGCCCTCTATCCCTGATCGTCTCTCCCGGTCAGAGGGCAGACTGCACCCAGTTCAAACCGGTTCTGGAGAAGATCCGGGTGCCCAGATCTGGCCTGGGCAGGCCGCGCAAGAAGCCCGACAAGCTTGCGGCCGACAGGGCTTGCAGCAACGGCCCCATCCGCGCGTACCTGCGACGGCGGGGAATCCGCCACACCATCTCAGAGAAGACCGCTAGCCAGGCGGCCCGCCTGCGCAAGGGCGCACGCGGTGGACGGCCACCCGGCTTTGATGAGGTCCGCACCAAGAAGCGCAACACCGTTGAGCGGGCGATCAACCTCCCGATCAACCTCCCGAAGCAGTCCCGGGTCGTCGCCACTCGCTACGACACGCGCGGTTACGTCTTCCTCGGCGCTGCCACCGCCGCGGCCGTCGTCATCTGGCTCCGAGCGCTCCGAGCATGAGCTCCTACGCGACCCAGCAGTAGACGCTCTGGTTCTGGCGCCGGGCGCTGCTGACGAGAGCAGCCAGATCACCCACGATCGCGGCTGCGATCTCAGTGTCGATGACCTCGCCGTCCTCCGCGCGCAGCTGAGTCCACGAGGCGGCGACGTCGCTCAACCTGGAGTGCGTGGCGTCCGTGAGCGCAGTGGACAGGCGAGGCGAGATCGCGAAGATGACGCATCCGTCGCTGTCCTGGCCAGCGACAATGCGAGGTTCACCGGCGTCGACGAGTTTCTCGAAACTGCCGCCGGCCAGAAGGCATTCCCACTCGACCACGGCCTCTTCAGGATCGAAGTTGCCGAAGGAGAGCGTTTCGAATGCCCGTCCCGGCCCGGTCTGGAGGACGAGGCACGCTGACGCGTCGTCCGGCGCGACGAAGAACTTCACGATGATGCTCACCCCTCCATCATGCCCGACAGCCCACATCCGTGATCGGCCCGACAAGTCCTTTGATCGACGTGCCTCTGCGAGTGGAGGGCTGGCAGACAGGCAATCCCGATTGCGCCGTCCCCGGTGGCCTTGGTGCCCCCGCCGACTTGGCGAGCCGGGGCACCAAGGGGTCAGGCCTGTTCGGTGGGGCGGATGAGGAGTTCGTTGAGGGCGACGTGGCGGGGGCGGGTGACTATGTAGGTGATGGCGTCAGCGATGTCCTCGGGCTGGAGGGTCTCCATAGAGGCGTACCAGTTCTGGTTGTGCTCGCGAATGCCGTCGCGGATGTGGTGGGTGAGTTCGGTGGCGACGGCGCCGGGCTCGAGGACGCTGACCCGCACGTGCTGTTGGGTGAGTTCTTGGCGGAGGGCTTCGCTGAAGGCAGTGACCGCGAACTTGGTGGCGGCGTAGACGGCGGCGCCGCCGATGGCCTGACGGCCGGCAACGGAACTGATGTTGACCAGGTCGGCCACGCCGCGCGCGGAGTCCTGCGCGGCGGCGGTCAGGTGGGGCAGGGCGGCGTGGGTCAGGCGCAGCAGGGCGGAGACGTTCAGGTCGACGTTGCGCTGCCACTCCTCGGCGGGGGCCTCCAACGCCGGGCCGACCAGCATGATGCCGGCGGCGTTGGCGAGAGTGTCCAACTGCCCCAGCTGTGCGGTGACGCGGTCGACGAGGGCGGCGGCCTCGCCGTCGGCGGTGATGTCGGCCGGGAAGGCGTGGGCTGTGCCGCCGGCTTCGCTGATGCCGGCGGCCAGGGTGTCCAGACGGTCCGCCCGACGGGCTACGAGAGCCACGGTGGCGCCCTGGGCGGCCAGGGCACGTGCAGTGGCTTCGCCGATGCCGCTACTGGCTCCGGTGACCAGGGCGACGGTGTCGGACAGGCGGACGGTGGAGGCGTTCACGCTGTACTCCAGCTGGTGGGAGGGACATTGGTGTGGTGCCGGTGCGGTGGTTCAGGCGTTCGGGGCGCACTGGTCGTCGAAGTCGATCTCGAACAGCGGGCTGCCGTTCTCCCAGTCCTCCAGGTGAGTGGGCTGGGCGATGCGGGCGGGATTATGGGATTGGTTGCGGTCGTCGACGATCTCGCCGAGGATGCGGCGGCGTTCGGCGGGATCGGTGATGAAGCGGGCGGTGGCGGGCAGGGTGGCGTGAATGCCGTTCTTCGGGTGAAGAGTGAAGAGTGCAGGCAGGATGGGCTCGCAGGTTTGCGCACCGGATTCGCTTGCCGGGCAAACCGCTCAGGTAGTTCGTCTCCCCGACGCGGTAGAACCAGATCTCGATCCTGCGGGGCTTGCCCGATCTGCGACCGGTCGTGGTGATGTCGACGGTCCGTTCGCGTCCGCTGGAGGAGCGGGCCAGGGCCAGAGCCTGACGGATCTCGGTCTGCATGGTCGTCTCCTGACCGGCCCGGGGGCAGACCTGGCCTGGCCCCGGACCGCAGGCGCGTGTCGGAGCGGGGGTGCCGCGCGGGCGACGCCTCCTCAATGCCGCCGCCGTCGAATTCGCCGCTCACGGCATCGCCGGCGCGCGCGTCGACCGCATCTCGGTCGACGGGAAGGTGAGCAAGGCACAGATGCACGCCTACTTCGGCAGTAAGGAGAGTCCGTTCGACGCCGTTCTCGCCGACCAGGTCGAAGGCATCCTCGACGCCGCGCCGCTGACCGCTGATGACCTGCCCGGCTACGCCGTCCGCCTCTACGACGCCTATCTCGCCCATCCGCAGCTCGTACGCCTGGCCACCTGGGCCCGTCTGGAGCGCACCCCCGCCGGCCACTCGGACCTCCAGCCCTGGCGTGGCACTCGGGCTCCGGGTCTGGCCGGCGCCCGAGTGAAGACGATGTTGCCCGGGGACCCTTCGGCGTCCCCAGGCAACCTGCGTGAGCGGCAGCGCCGGGCCTCAAGTGCAGGGCCTGCCGCATGGCCTCGTCGGTGTTGACGGGTCGCGGGTGCGGCCCGCCGTCGAACTTCCGGGCCGCCCACCGGCGGGAGAGCGAACAGCGGGCGGCCCGGTCGGGTGCGGTCAGGGAACGAGCACGACCGTCTTGCCGGACAGGCGCCCGGCGCCGGCGTCCTCATGCACGGCGGCCAGCTCGGCCACCGGGCGGTGGGCGGCGACGTGGACCCGGAGCTTGCCGGCATCCACCTTGGCGACCAGCTGGGCCAACTGAGCTCCATCGCTGCGGACCCACAGGCTCGCGCTGCGCACCCCCCGAGCGGGGTCCTCGGGAATCGGGCCGGCTGAGCTGGCGGCGACCCCGCCGTCGGCGACGTAATTCGTCAGCTGCGCGAGCTCCTCCGGGGAGACGCGCACATGGTTCACCACGGCCTGAAAGGGACCGCCCACAGCAGCCGGGCCCGCGGCGAGGTCGAGGGGGTCGACGACCCGGTCCGCGCCGTAGCCCCGAAGGCGGTCGGCGTGCTGCGGCGCGTCCACCGCGGTCACGTGTGCCCCCGCGTCGACGGCGAGCTGCACCACGAGGCTGCCCACCGCACCCCCCGCCCCATTGACCAGGACGGTCTGACCGGGCTTCAGCTCGGCGAGCTCGAGCGCCGTCTGCCAGGCCGCCAGGCCGGTCAGCGGCAGCGCCGCGGCGTCGACCAGCTCGATCGTCCGGGGCGCCGGGGCCAGGGACTCGGCCGGGGCGAGCGCATACTCGGCGGCGCCGCCGGCGGAGTCGAGGGGCAGCATCGCCACGACCCGGTCGCCGACCTCCAGGCCCGTCACGTCCGCGCCGAGTTCAGCGACGGTGCCCGCCAGGTCGATCCCCGGCACGTACGGGAGAGTGATCGGGATCATCTCGGCCAGCGCACCGGCGCGGATGTGGTCGTCGACCGGGTTGAACGACGTGGCCGCCACCCGCACCAGCACCTGCCCAGTGGCGGGGACCGGACGGTCGACGTCCTCGTAGCGCAGGACCTCGCTGCTGCCGAACTCGTGGAAACGTATTGCCTTCATGGCGCATTCCTCCAGGGTGTATCGATGTCGTCGCCAAGGGATGAGGCGATCAGGCGGGCACGTGAAGCGCGGCGAGGTGCTCAGGTCAGCTGCACCGACCGGGTGGAGTTGCCCATCACCATGCGGTCGATGGCGCTCACGGCACTGGCGGGGTCATCGGCGGCGCCGACGGTGAGCAGCAGCGGGACGAAGTGGTCGGCCGTCGGATGGGCGACCGCGGCGCCGGGTGCCTTGTTGCGGTAGTCGATGAGGGCGTCGGCGTCGCCCTGGGCGAGGGCGTCGGCGTCGCCCTGGGCGAGGGCGTCAACGGCCCACTCGTCGAAGGCCGTCGTGTCGGCGGCGAGCTCCGGCCGGCGGAAGACAGCGAAGCTGTGCGTCATGAAGCCCGAGCCGACAACGAGGATGCCTTCTTCACGCAGGGGCCGCAGGCGGGCCCCGAGTTCGAGCAGAGCGCCGGGGTCGAGGCTGGGCATCGACAGCTGCACGACCGGGACGTCGGCCGCGGGATACATGGCCATGAGCGGGATAAAGGCGCCGTGGTCGAGACCGCGGTCGGCAAACTCGTGCACGGGCGTCCGGCCCAGCAGGCCCGTGAGTCGCCGAGCCAGGTCGGTGGCGTCCGGGGTCGCGTAGGGAAGGAGCTTGTAGCGGGGATGGAAACCGCTGAAGTCGTAGTACAGCGGGGTGCTCACTGCGGCCCCGGATATCGCGACCGGTGCCCGTTCCCAGTGGGCCGATACGACGACGATGGCCCGAGGTTTGGGCATCGACTGGGCCCAGTCGAAGAGGTCGCTGAGCCACTGCGGATCGTCGAGGGTGAACGGGGCTCCGTGGCTGACGAAGAGGCTGGACAGGGGCCCGTCGGAGGGGTTCCACACCCGCTGCTCGTGCGCTCGTGGCAGGACCCGGGCAAGGAGGTCGTCGTATGCCGCGGCTGGTGTGCTCGACGGGAAGGGGAAAGTCAGGCTGCTCCTGGCGGTTATCGAAATCAACTCCTTCACTTGCCAGGGCAAGTGTTTTCACTTGCCGAGGCAAGTAATAAAGTAGCCCATCAAGAGTTGCCCAGGCAAGTGATACGACTTGCTCGGGCAAGTATGATGGGGCTCATGGATACTCAGTCGCCCTGGCTCGACGACGACCAGCAGGACCTGTGGCAGGCACTCCTCACGGTCGTCATTGCCCTCCCGGCAGCTCTCGACCGCCAACTGCAGCGGGACGCAGGCATCTCCAACTTCGAGTACGGGGTCCTGGCCCAGCTGTCCATGGCCGACCAGGCCACGATGCGACTCAGCGACCTGGCCCGGGTCTGCGACAGCACCCAGCCGCGACTGTCGAAGGTGATGGATCGCTTCGAAGCCCGCGCCTGGGTCGCCCGCCGGCCCGACCCCAGCGATGGTCGGTACACCCTCGCAGCCCTGGCCGACGCAGGCCGGCAGAAGCTCGTCGAGAGCGCACCGGAACACGTCGCGCAGGTGAAGCGGCTCGTGTTCGATCCGCTCAGCACCGCTCAGCGCCGCCACCTCGAGGCCGCACTCACTCGCATCGCCACTACCGTGCGCCAGGAAATCGAACGAGGCTGAGCGCCGCCCTCGGCCGGGCCTTCCGTCAGCTCTGCGACGCCGTGATGCGGTGCGCTGCATCGTGAGGGAGACGCCACCCGCCGGGGCAGGCCGTGGAGCCTGCCCGCCGGCAGACAGGACACTGCCGGTCACGGCGTTCTGACGCACAAATTTGACGATGCGCCAACTCGCCCCGCTGTTCGGCATCTCCAAGCCCCGCCGACGACCGCATCATCGACCACCTCGGTCCGCTCCTGGCGCTCCAGCCTCGGCGCCGCTTCGCGAGAGACGCCGCCCTCATCGTGGACGGCACCCTGGCACCCACCCGCGACCACACGATCGCCGAGCAGTCCAAGGACCACAGGTACTCCACCAACCACCAGGTGGTCATCGACGCCGATTTCCGCCGGGTCGTCGCAGTCGGCCGGCCTCTGCCGGGCAACCGGCACAACTGCTGGACATTGGGAGCAATCCGGCGCCAAAGCCGCTGCCAGGAGGACGATGACGATCGCCGATGGCGGCTATCCGGGAACCGGGCTCGTCATGCCCCACCGCCGCCACAAGGTCGCGGAACTCCCCCGCCGATGCAGCGGAGCAGGCCCGCTACAACACGGCGAACGGCATCAACCCGGCGATCACCGCGGCCAATGACATGGTCAATGCTGCCTACGTCCCGGACGCAGTCGACCAGGGCGCACCAGGGGCGGCGCAGGCCATGTCGACGGTTGCCGTCCCGCTCGGCACAGCCGCGTGCGTCTCGGCCTTCATTCCGGGGCTCCAGCCGCTCGCGGCCGGGCTGGGCGTGCTCTCGCTCGTCTTCGCACGTGCCAGCACCCTGTACAACGCGAAGGCGTACGGCCGGGACAGCGACGAGGTCCTCTCCGGCGTTGCCGGTACGGCGGCGCCGGGCTCGGGTTGGGCGGTGTAGGTAGCCTTGGCCGCCTCCCCAGGTATCCACTAAGTCGGCAAGACCGCCTTCACTGCCATGAATGGTGGGGTCACGGTCCGCGTCGACATTTTCGGCATGTTCGGGAAATCAGCGGCTACCGCGGACGGGCGGCTACGCATTCACTTCGCCGCCCGTCCGCGGTACACGCATTTCAATAGACCCCAAGACAGAACGAAAGGGCGCGAAAACGTCCAGCCGGGTCGAGTCCATCAGCAGGTACTCGCCCGGCCGCGTCGGCCGCAGCTTCCCGTAGGCGCCATCCGGCCGGTCGGCAACGTCCCGGTTGCGCTTCGCGCTCAGCCGGATCAGTGGGTGCCGCTGTTCCAGCTCGGCCAGCCGCCGGAACTCGGACGCTCGGCTCGGCTCGGCTCGGCTCGGCTGGGGCACGGCATCCGGACCGTAGCGCGCGATGACCCGGCTGGCGCATCTTTCGGGTGCCGATGAGCCGTGTTGTCGATGCAGGGCGTGTGCCTGTGAAGGCTTGGGAGAGAGGTGGCCGTACGGGAATTGCTGATTCTGTACCTGTGCCGGTCGTCGTTTGCCTCGGCGCGCCTCGATCGGATGACAAAGGACAACCACCCTACTGACGCCACCACCCGCAGCCGCAGCGCCCTCCTCCTGGCCATGCCGCCACCGTACGCAGAGCTCCGGTTCTGAGTGATTCGCCTGGGCAGTGCTGCGCAAGTTTCGGCGCGCAGGGGCTCTCTCGGAGCAGGGGCGGGTCAGTGCGGAGTGATCCCAGTGAGGACAGCGAGAACGGCGAGACGGATGCGGTTCTGTCGGCCCGTCTTCGCCATCAGGCTCGTCACGTGCGTCTTCACCGTGGTGACCCCGAGGTGCAGCCGGTCGGCGATCTCCTTGTTGGACAGGCCCACGCCGAGCAGGCCGAGTACCTCCCGCTCGCGCGGGGTGATGGCCGGTTCAGGAAGGTCCGCAGCGGTGTCGGAGGAGGAACGGGCGTGGAGAGCCTGGGCGACGAGGCGGTCAAGGATGTCCCGGCTGAAGGAGGCTTCTCCGCTGGCGGCCCGGCGTACGGCGTCCAGGAGTTCGGTCGGTGGGGTGTCCTTGACGAGGAAACCGCAGGCTCCGGCCGCGAGCACCGGATACAGATGGTCGTCGTCGTCGAACGTGGTAAGGGCGATGACCCGAGTGGCAGGGCGCGCCGCCAAGATGCGGCGGGTGGCCGTGATGCCGTCCACGCCGGGCATTCTCAGGTCCATGAGGACGACGTCGGGAGTGAGTCGTTCAGCCAGTCGTACCGCCTCCGCTCCGTTGTCCGCCTCTCCCTGGATCTCGATGTCCTGAGCCTGCTCGAAGAGCATGCGCAGCCCCATGCGGACGAGCTGCTGGTCATCGACGACGAGGATGCGGATCACAGCTGGGGCTCCATGTCCGGCGTGAAAGCGGGCAGTTCGGCCGTAAGCCGCCAGCCCACAGCCTCGGGGCCCGCATCCAGCCGGCCGCCGAGCAGGTCCACGCGTTCGCGCATGCCGATCAAGCCGTGTCCGGAAGGGCCCGGGGACGGTGGCCGGGCTCTTCCGGCCCCGTCGTCGTGGATCGTCACGTGTACGGCGTCATAGGCCACCCGCACGGCCAGCTCGGCGTGTGCGCCGGGCCCGCCGTGCTTGGCCGCGTTGGCCAAGCCCTCCTGGGCCAGGCGAAGGACCGCGAGGCCACGTACCGCGTCGAGCCGAGCGACACGAGGATCCACGGAAGCGGTTACGGCCAGGCCGGTCTGACGGCTGTGTTCCACCACCGACTCCAATGCCGCCGGCAGCGCACCGGGCGAGACCAGGGATCCGGTGTCGGGACCGGTACGGTCTCGGGCCCGCAGCACAGCCACCAGGCGCCGCAGATCGGTCAGCGCCGCGCCGGCACTGGAGTGCAGGTCGTCGAGGACGTCGGTGATCCGCGGGTCGGTGGTACTGGTGGCGGCGACGACATGCCGGGCGACACCAACGCGCAGCACCATGGAGGAGACGTGGTGGGCCACGAGGTCATGCAACTCGCGCGCGATGGTGGTGCGCTCCGCTGCGCGGGCGGCCAGCAACTGTTGTTCGGCGCGGAGTTCGTGCTGTTCTGCGTGCTGACGGGCGTGCACTGCGGCGTCGCGGGTTACGCGTACGTACGCGCCCAGGAGCAGTGGCAGGCCTGCGACGATGCCCATCTTGTAGAGCACCGGGAGAAGTTCGCCGGGCAGGTCCTCAAGACGGTTCACGGCGACGGCAAGCGCCAGTGCCGTCGTCCCGGCGGCCAGGCGGCGCCCCGGCTGCCGAACCGCCAGCTCGAAGAGAGTGACTGCGGCCAGCACCTTCAACGAAGAAACGGTGCTCGCGCCCAGCGCGTGTGCGACAACGAGCAGGACCGCCTGCGCCAGGAGCGCGCCGAACGCCCACCTACCCGCGGCCAGGCACAGCACGAGCCCGGTTGCGGCAAGGCCCCAGTCTTGTGCTTCGGACGGCCGCTGCAGCAGCAGGAAATCGCCGATCAGTAAGCCGGCGAGCGCAAGGACCCGTATGAAGGCGAATCTCCTGTCGAACGCAAGCTCAATCCAAGATCGGTTCACGCGGTCCACGATAGGCGGACGCCGTGCTCCTGGGGTCCTGCCATAGGAGGAGGGCAACTCCTCCCACAGGCCGCGAGGTCCGGCCCGAGGATGGAGTCGTGTGCCCGGGACGGGCTGCCAGTGTGCTCGTCATGGATACGAATACGAACACCGACATGAGTACCAACACGAGTGCGAATTCCGCGGCCATGGGACGGCGGTCCCTCCTCGGTGGTGCTGCCGCTCTGGGCCTGGCGAGCGCGGCCTTCGGCACCTCCGCCCATGCGGTCGGCGCCCAGTCCAGGTCCCGCAAGGCCGGCCGCTTCCAGGGAAAGTCTGTGCTTATCACGGGTGCTACATCGGGTATCGGCAGGGCGGCGGCGAAGGCGTTCGCCGGGGAAGGCGCTCATGTCGGATTCTGTGGCAGGCGAGCCGACTTGGGGCGCCAGGTGGAACGGGAGATACGGGACGCGGGCGGCGAAGCCACGTACATCCAGGCCGATGTCCGGATAGCCGCCCAGGTACAGAGCTTCGTGGACCGGGTCGCGAGCCGTTACGGCGGCATCGACGTGGCCTTCAACAACGCCGGCATCGGCGGCGGCAAAGTACCCCATGAGATGAGCGTCGAGGAGTGGGATGACGTCCAGGCCACCAACGCCCGAGGCGTGTTCCTCGCGATCAAGTACGAGATCCCGCACATGCTCAGGGTGCAGCGCGGCGTCATCATCTGTACCTCGTCGTCAGCGGCCGAACAGGCGCGGCCGAACAGCGCCGCCTACACCGCAAGCAAGCGGGCGGTGCAGGGCATAGTGAAGTCCGCAGCGCTCGCGTACGGACCCAAGGGAATCAGGCTCAACGCCCTGCTGCCCGGCACCACCGACACCCCCTTCGTCCGCCCGCCGGGAATCCCGGACGCGCAATGGGCCAAGTACAAGCAGGCATGGGGGCCGCTCAACGTCGATGGTCTCGAACGTATGGCCGACGCCGAGGAGATCGCACGCGCAGTGCTCGGGCTCGCGTCCGACGACTTCCCGTACATGACGGGTGCCTCGGTCACCGTGGACGGCGGAAGCACCACGGGCCGGAAAATGATCCAGCCGAGCAGTAGCTGAGGTTGGACCGTCGACCTTTGCAGCGATCCGCCGACCCGCCGGCACCAGCTCATCCGGGCGAAGAACCGCTCGGACAACGCGACCGGGCCACTCGACGGGACTCGCTTCACACCTCGCAGCTTTCTCCGCGTCGCGACGGCGGCACGGATTCCTGACGCCAATCTCAGCTCGACACGCTGAACTCGACAGAGAAGGCGACGCGGCTCACGTCGGTCTACGAACCCGGGTGCGCTCTCGTACGCGGATCAAGATCCGTTGGGCCACCCGGTCGCCGCTGCGCGCACAGGCAGCAGCGGCCGGGACCCCGATCATGTTGAGACTCTGGTGCACCGACTGGCTGGAGACGGCTGAACGCGTAGCCCCGCCGGCTCAGCCGCACGGAGCAGTTTCACTCAGCGAGGGCGGGCCGGTGAGGATGCGGCGGGTTTCAGAAGCCGGGCGCATGAAGCAACCGCCGTGTTCGCGCAGCTGGTAGCTGAACGCAGCAGGATCCTCGGGCACGGTCACCCCTACGCCCTCCACACCCGCCTACAACGAGTCCAAGGGCTGATAAGCACAGGCCACAGCGAGCTGGCGCAGGACGAGGTGGCACAGATCGCTGACGTCTCGCCCTCGCGCACCGCATGCTCGACCACCGGCAACTGCCATGAGGCGCACGCCCGGCTTCAGTGAGTGTTTGAGATCTCTGGTCAGGAGGTCTGTACGGCTGGACCATGGGGCTCGTGGCGTCCGGTGGAATGGCCCGGCGGTACTGCCGGGAGTGTGGTGTTCCGCTGCCGACGACGAAGTCGGCGGCAGCGGTGTTCTGTTCGGGTAGGTGCAGGTCCAGGCGGTGGAGGATGCTGGAGCACGCCCGGCGGCGGGTGGCTGCGATGCAGCGTGGGGACGAGGTTGTCTGTCCGGTCTGCGGCCGGGGATGGACGGTGGGGGTCGAGCGCCGGCGGTCGGCGGTGTTCTGTTCGCCGCGGTGCCGCACGAGGGCTTGGCGGAGAAAGCGTCACCGGATGACGTCACGGTGACGTCATAGCCGAACGCCTCCCATGTCCCGTTTGGCGCGGCTGGATCTGGTGTTCCGCAGAGGTGGTGGAGCCTGGGTTCCGGGCGCATCGCGCGCCCCCGGCCTGCGCCTGCCGCCATCAGCCATGGACGCTTCATTCTGGTTCTGACCTGGGCTGGAGTCCCCTGTTGGCCACCGTCTGGTGGCCCGGTACGGCCCGGGGTGAGGGCGGTGGAAACGCATGGCAGAACGAGTTGGGAACCTTACCCGGTCGCGTTACGAGCAGATCGTTGCCGAGGCCCGCGAGCTGGTCGCGCAGGTCGCCCGGGCCCAGTTCGGCCTGGGCGACAAGGCGTTGGAGATCGAGCCAATGAGGCCAATGGGAGGGTCGATGCCGAACGGGACCGACGACCTGTTCACCGTCGAGGAGTCCCTGGCAATGTTCGCGGACGACATCGGGGTGGCGGCCTCGACGGTGAAGGACTGGCGTTGGGTCGCCTCCCGCTGGCCAAAGGGCAAGCGCAAGGACGGCGTCGCGTTCAGCGTTCACCGGGTCCTGGCCTCGATCAGCGAGGAGGGCGAGCGGTGGGCCCAGATCGAGGACCCGCCGTTCAACCGGTCCGGGCAGCGGTGGTGGACCATCGACGGGGCGAAACGCCTGGTGGGGCAGCGCGTCGATCGCCCGGTCAGCGTGGAAGAGAAGGTCCAGGCGGTCACCGACCTGACCCGGGACGACGAGGTTGCGGCCAAAGTCGCGGCCGAACTGCTGCGCAGGCCGGCGGCCGCGGCCGAGGTCGCGCCGGCCGACCGGGTCCGAGTCGTCCAGGAACTGACCCGGGACGACGAGGTCGCCAAGTCGGTGACCACCGAGCTCCTGCGCAGGCCCGCGGTCGCCCGGGAGACGATGCGGGACGACACCGCCCGCTTCCTGGTCAACCGAGCCCAGTTCGACAACTCCAACGAGGTCCGCGAACGCGTCCGCGAACGCACCCCGGCGGTCCGCCAGATCGAGCACACCATCGAGTACCTGGACCTGGTCGGGTCCTGTCACAGCTACGTCGCCACCCTCGGCCGGCTGGTCCCGCGGATGCGTGACCAGGAATTCAGCGAGGACGAACGCGAGACCGTCCGCCGCGGGATTTCCAAGGTCAGGGCCGCGGCCGACTGGCTGGAGGCCGCGATCGACACCGGCCAGTTCACCTTGGACGAGCAACTCGCCCAGCTCCTCAAGGGCGAGTAGACCCGTGAGCCGCCGCCGGCATGCACGACCGCTGAGCGAGCACTACGGCGACCTGGTCCGCGTCGCCCTCATGGAAGCCAGGCCCTCGGGCCTGCAGACACGGCAGCTGGTCGCAGCCACCCGCCTCACCCCCTGGCAGGTCGCCCGCGGAGTCCGGCACCTGCGGGACGTCGGCGCCGCCGAACACCTCACCCCGATCATCTGGCGCCACCGCGACGGCTACCTCTTCTCCGAGGAACCCGCGGACTGGATCGAGTACGAGAAGCGGCAGTTCCGGCAGATCCTCGGCCGGCTCACCCGGATGATCACGGGGACCCTCGACCCGCAACTGGTCCGCTACCCCGACGACGAATGGGCCCAGGTCGCAGCCGCACAGCTCACGGGCGTCAGAGCAACACTGGCCCAGCTCGCCAAATAGCCCCGAACCTCCCGCCCCAGCCCGGGACCCGCCATGCCGCCGCCCCGCCGTCGCCGCTACCCCTCCGACACCACCCCTGCCGAGTGGGCGCTGATCGAACCGCTTCTGCCGGTCCCGGCCTGCCAGCTCAAGACCGGCGGCCGGCCGGAGAAGTGGCACCGCCGCGAGATCGTCGACGCGATCCGCTACGTCGTCGACAACGGCGTCAAGTGGCGGGCCCTGCCCGCCGACTACCCGCCCTGGCAGACCGTCTACTACCACTTCTGGCGCTGGAACCGGGCCGGAGTCGTCGGCTTCATCCGTGACCAGCTCCGCCGACAGATCCGCACTGGCCAGGGGCGATGCCCCTGGCCCGTCACATTGATCGTCGACTCCCAGTCCGTCAAAGGCGCCGACACCGTCTCCAAGGCCACCCGCGGCTTCGACGCAGCGAAGAAAATCAACGGACGCAAAAGACACATCGCAGTCGACACCCTCGGCCTCCCCGTGATGATCACGGTGACGCCCGCCGACATGACCGACCGCGACGCCGCCCGAGAACTCCTCTGGCGCCTGCGCGTCATGCAACCGCAGATCACCCAGGTCTGGGCCGACTCCGCCTACGCCGGCCAGCTCGTGAACTGGTCCGACGACTTCCTCCGCATGACCCTCAAGACCGTCTCCCGCCCCCGCGGCGCGAAGGGATTCGTCATCCTGCCCCGACGCTGGAAAGTCGAACGAACCCTCGGCTGGATCATGAAGGCCCGCCGCAACGTTCGTGACTACGAGCGCCTGCCGCAACACTCCGAAGCACACCTGACCTGGGCGCTCATCACCCTCATGACCAGGCGCCTGACCCGTAAAGGCCCTCGCGCCGACTGGACGCAGAAGCCCTGAATTGACGGGTAGGAATTTTCCTACGTATAGTTTGGGCATGAACATCACGCACGCCACATTCGTCACCGTTCCCGTCTCCGACCAGGAGAAGGCCAAGGACTTCTACGTCAACACCCTCGGCTTCGAGCTGCTCATCGACCAGCAGGCAGGCCCGCAGCGCTGGATCCAGGTCGGCCCCAAGGGCGCGCAGACCAGCTTCACCCTCGTCCAGGCCGGCAAGGGCGGCTTCGCCCTCGGCAGCGCGAAGGGCATCATGCTCGAAACCTCCGACATCGAGGCAGACTGCGCCGCCCTGACCAAGGCCGGGGTCTCCGTGAGCGGCCCGAACAAGATGCCCTGGGGCCGCCACCAGGCCGACATCACCGACCCGGACGGCAACAGCTTCACCCTCTCCTCCCCCCTGCCCACTGGCGCCTGACCCGCGATGCGCACCGTCCAGGCACCCGGCGACCAGATATTCGGGGCACTGGCCAGCCCGGTGCGCCGGGAAGTGCTGCGACTCCTGCGTGAGCAGGGACCGCAGCCCGTCACCGACCTCGCAGGTCACTTCGACATGGCCCGCCCGAGCTTCTCCGAGCACCTGAAGGTGCTGCGGGATGCGGGGCTGGTCAGCGAGCAACGGGCGGGCCGGCAACGGCTTTACCGGCTAGAGGCGGTCCCCTTGCACGAGGTCCAGGAGTGGCTCCATCCGTTCGAGCGGTTCTGGCGCGACAAGCTCGCGGCGCTCGGCAACGTCCTCGATGAGATGGACGACGATGAGTCATGACCGATGACGACCTCACCACGATCCACGTTGATCAGTTCCTGCCGCACCCTCCCGCCAAGGTCTGGCGGGCGCTGACCGAACCCGAACTGATCGCCAAGTGGATGATGCCCGGCGACTTCCAGCTCCAGGTCGGTCACCGCTACACCATGCAGGTCGCCCCGGTTCCCGTCACAGGGTTCTCCGGCACGGTCCAAGCCGAAGTGCTGGGCTTCGAGACCACGAAGATGCTCCGCATCGGCTGGCAGGAGGCCGACCCGACAGCCGAGAGCGGCGCGGACTGGACGATCACCTGGACACTGGCGCCAGAAGGCACCGGCACCCGCCTGTTCCTCACTCACGAGGGCTTCGACCCGGATAACCCCGCCCAGCAGCGCGCCCGCACCATCATGGGCGGCGGCTGGAGGTCACATGTGATGCGCAGCCTCGAAAGCGTCCTCAACCAGATGTGACTCCGACCCCAGCGTCTCGACCCGTCACTCTCGGGCCCTGCCCCGCCAACCTCGGCCGGGCAGGGCCCACTTCAGCATTCCCCCTCACCAGCCACACCGCTCAGTCAGTTTGCCGACTATAACCACTGTGGTTATAGTCATGGTGAATCTACTCATGCAGTGAAGGAGAAACCACTCATGATCACGCACGTCGCCTTCGCCAGTCTCGTCGTCACCGACCAGGACGAGGCCCAGCGGTTCTTCGTCGACACACTCGGCTTCACCACGCACACGGACGCAGAAATGGCACCCGGCAAGCGGTGGCTTGAGATGTCCCTGCCGGGCGAGCGCACCCACATCGTGCTCAGCAAGGGGGCGGACTTCGACATGGTTCCCGACCCCAAGACCGGCCCCGCGTTCAACCTGTGCTGCGACGACATCACGACAACGCACGCCGAGCTGCAGGCCAAGGGCGCCGAGGTCAGCGACCCGGTCATCGAACCCTGTGGCTCCTACATGCTCGTCAGCGCCCCCGACGGCTACAAGATCATGATCTCTCAGGTGAAGTGACGCGCCAGGACGCGGTGCGCAGGCGGCAACACACAGCAGCGCTTCGGGTAGCCGCCCCTGTGAATAGGGGGAGGAATGATGGGGACATCACCAGTACTGACACCGGCGGTCTTCGCCCTGGCCGTCGCCCTGGCTGAGGGCCCACGGCACGGCTACGCCCTCATTCACGAGGTCGAGGAACTGACGCAGGGCGTGGTCCGGCTCGGTGCAGGCACGCTCTACCGCTCGCTCCAGCGCATGCGAGTCGACGGGCTGATCGAAGAGCTTCACGACGATCCGGCCGCCGGCGGCGACGAGCGCCGCCGTAGCTACCGGCTCACCTCCGCCGGCCGTCTGGCCGCCCAGCGAGAGGCGGCCAGGCTGTCCATCCTGGTCAACGCGGCCGCAGGCCGCGGCCTCGCCCACCCCACCGATTCACCGAACCAGGAGGTTCCATGACCGCCGACCCGGTCCCCGAAGAGTTCCAAGGGGTCACCCCCCACCTCGTCGTCGCCGACGCGACCGCGGCGATCACCTTCTACCGGGACGTCTTCGGCGCCGACGAACTCACCCGCAGCACCGGGCCAGACGGACGCACCTGGCACTGCGAACTCCTCCTCGCCGGCGGCCGCATGCTCCTCATGGAGGAATTCCCCGACATGGGCGTCCGGGCACCGGCAGCCGACGCGCCCACCACCGTCCTGCTCCAGGTGTTCGTCCCCGACACCGACTCCACCTACGCCGCAGCCCTGGCCGCCGGAGCAGCCACGCTGATGGCACCCAGCGATGCCTTCTGGGGCGACCGCTACGCACAGTTCCAGGACCCGGCCGGCCACCGGTGGGCGCTCAGCACCCGCCGCCAGGACCTCTCCTCAACAGACATGCGTCAGCGCTACGACGAGTGGTCACACACCCACGGAAACCCAGACAGCCCAGGCGACGCGGCAGTACCAGGGAATCAGTAGAGTCCTTCGCGGCTGGTGACACGCCCCGGCTCGTCCACCCTCAACGCCGCCCGTACCGTGTCCTGTACCTCGCGTGCAAACTGCCGGATGTCGGGCGTGCTCGCATCGAGCACCCCGGTCCACGAGATGGGGGAGGTCGCCGCCGGGTCCGGGTTCGAAGTCATCGCGTCGGGGTCGTCTTGCGCCACGAACCATTATGGGCGGCGGCTGGAGGTCACATGTGATGCGGAGCCTCGAAAGCGTTCTCGACCAGATGTGGCACCGGCCTGACCTAGCGTCCTGACTCTCACTCTCGGGCCCAGACCCGCCAACCCGGCGGGACAGGGCCCGCTTCAGCACGCCCAGACCTCACCACCCACACGGCTCAGCCGGCGGCAACAGTTCCCAAACACTCACTCAGGTCTCGGACAACTCGTGGAGGGCTGCGGCGAACCCAGCATCCTGGCCCGACACATCCTGTTCCACTGGAACCGGATGGACTTCACTCTCTAAGGGCAGTTCATCCAGGCGCGTGCGGGGCGCGAGGCGTTTCTCGGCTAACGATGCCCAATACCCAAGCTGGAGAATGAACTTGAGTGAACAGGAAGCAGTCAAGGAGACCTGGTCCCAGTACGGACGGATGCAGATTTCGCGGGGCTACATGCCGCCCGTCCCCGAGCAGCTCCGATGGTGTTTCTGGGAAGGTGTCGGCCCCGGCGACGAGGTCCTTGGGCCGCTTGAAGGGCAACGGGTACTCGACATCGGATCCGGGCCCGGTCACCACGCCGTTCATCTCGCCCGCGCCCACGGAGCATTCGTAGACGCCGTAGAACTGTCCCCCACCCAGCACCAACGCGCCATCAGTCACTTCGGCGACGAGCCTCGGGTCCGGTTCGTGCACAGCGACGTCGTCGACCACCTCCGGCAGGAGAACGGCTACGACGTCGCGTACGCCATCAACACCCTCGCCTGCACCAACCCCCAACTGATCCTGCCCGCACTGCGGGACGCACTCGTAGACAGCGCCAGGCTCGTGTTCTGCGCCCTCCACACAAGCCCCGATACCGGAGGGCCGTTCGACAGGGTGAAGTCACGGTCTGCGATGGTCCGCCTCAAAGACCAGGAGCCCATTCCAGTGCGAATGTGGGTCCTCACACCAGAGTGCTGGACCCGGCTCCTCGTGGACCACGACTTCACCGTGGCCTCCATCGATCTCCTGCGCCCGCCGGACGACGACAACCCTGTCGTTGTCCAGCTCATCCGGGCGCGAAGGACTCCGCGCGACATGGCTTCCGGACGTTTGACGTGACGAATCGGGCGGCTCTCACGCCTTTCCATATAGACGCAGCCCTCGGAACGGTGCACCGTTCGCTCACGACAGAGGCCGGTAGGTCCGAGGCCAGCAAGAGAGGTGCCCACACCCGGTTGTGTCGGATGACGCCCTGATGGCCCCCGCATAATCACCTTCAGTCGGAGCGACAACAGGGCAGACTCGCCGCCTCGTACAGTCGGTCCCGTGCGGCCCTCAGCAAGCCCTGCGACCACTCCGAACGCGTCACTCCCTCGGACGTTCCGAATGGCTCGGCGTGGCCGACGCCCAGCGCGCGGGCAATCGCCTCCTGCGCGATCTGACGACTTTCTGGGATGGGTGCGGATCTTCTGAGTGACGGCACACGCTGGCCATGAGATGGCCGCCCGACCTGCACGGTTCAACCGCTCGGAGCTTCCCAGAGCAGGGAGGCTCGACCTCGGCGTAAAGCGTGTGGGCGACGGAGCCGAGATCCGGTGCTTCGATCGTCTACGTCAACGTGTATTGACGTCCCTCTCTGCGGAAGTCCGCCGAGTGGTCCACCGCCCACTCCTGGAAGGATCGGGCAGGGGTTCCCGTGATGCGCTCCACCTCATCGTTGACCGGCTCCGGGTTGTCGATCATCTCCGCCTGGGCCGGCAACACGGCCTCCACCAGCTCTGCCGGGTAGCCTGCGGCCTTCATCTGCTCGGCGGCCTCGTCCAGCGCGATCTCCTCGAACCGCACCGGTCGCCCGATCGCCTCGCTGATCAGGGCCACCTGCTGTTCCTGGGTGATCAGTTCGGGGCCGGTGATCAGGGGGCGGGAGCCCAGCAGGGCGTCGGTCGTCAGCGCCTGAACAGCGACCGCAGCCATGTCCGCCTCGTGGATCAGCGGGCGGGCCAGCCTTGCCAGCGGCGCCCGTACGGCACCCGTGGTGCGGACCTCCTCCGCCCAGCCCAGGGTGTTGCTCGCGAACCCGGTGGGCCGCAGCGCCGTCCACTCCAGGCCCGATGCCTCGATCAGCCGCTCCAGCTCCGTGTGGAACATGGTGATCGCCTCGCCGGGCTTCTCCTCCTCGCTCCCAACCCCGGCAGATGACAGGTACACCACCCGTCGAGCGTGCTTCCCGATCGCATCGATCACGTCCGACGCGCCCTCAGCGCTCAGGAACGGCCACACCAGGAAGACCGAATCGACGCCCTCCAGAGCCGTGCCCAGCGAAGCGGGATCACCGAGATCGCCGCGCACTGCCTGCACACCCTCCGGGAAGTCCGCCTCCCCTCGCACCAGCGCCCGCACGGGCACGCCCGCCGCGTGCAGTTGGGACACCACCGCGCCGCCGACCTTTCCAGTCGCGCCGGTCACCAAGATCCTGGGCTGTGTCATCGGAATCTCCTCGTCTCGCCGTTCGATGACACGACTCTCATACATCAACCAAGGTTTAGGTCAAGCGCCGGCCGGAGTGACCTTCGGGTCCTGCTTCAACCAGCGATCTGCCCGCGGTGGTGGAACGCGGATCCCCGGTGTGACGGCCCGAGCGTCACAGCCACTCGTTGATAGCCGCGATGAGCACGGTCGCCTCGTAGCGGACCGCGAGCTTGTCGTATCTCGTGGCGACGACGCGAGGCCCCTTGAGGCGGTTGATCCCGCACTCGACCGCATGACGCTCCCGGTAGTCGAAGGGGTCGAAACGCGACGGTCGGCCGCCGCGGGAACTGCCGCGAGTCCCCGCGCTGCCCAGCGGTCACCCCGATCGACATGGGCTTTTGGCGCTGCTCGACGGCCAGATGCAGTTTGACTGCCTTGAGCTGCCCAAGAAGGCCGCCACCGGCGACCCGGACGCGCAGATCGACCAGGCCGACTACCACGCCCACCTGGAGCAGGAGTTCGGCAAGGAGCAAGCCTCCGTCGTCGCCGCCCGCTACCCCATCAGCGCCTACGACAACTCACCGGCCCTTGCCTTCGCGGCGGCCCTGACCGACGGAAACTGGGCCCGGCACTCCGTCGACAGCGCAGCTCGAGCACCTCGAGCACCTGCAATGGCTCGTGACCCACCACGAAAAGCCCGCTTCGCCACTCACAAGCCCGGATCCCCCCGTCGAGCACGGCATCGCGCACCTCAAGAACTGGCGCTCTCTGGCCAGACACCACGGCCGACGCGAAAACCTGCCCGACACCATCCACGCCGTTGCCGGACTCCTCACCGACCAGCAGACAACACCGACCTCGAAAGCCCTCACTCCGTCCGCCACACGAACATGATCCACAAAACAACCGTGCAGGCCCGCACGTCCTCACGCTCACCACGCACGAGGTCGTAAGGGTGGCCGACCGGTCGCCTTCGACAAAATGATCTCCCGCAGCCGCATCGAAGTGGAACGCACGATTAACTGGCTCAAGATCTTCTGCGCCATCGCGACCCGTTACGAGGAGAAGGGGGCCTACGTCTTCCACGGCACGGTGACCGTCGCCGCTATCCACCTCTGACTCCGTACTGAAGGAGGGCCCGCTCAGAAGTCCGTAGCGCCCGGGTAGGGGCCCAGAAGTTCGCTGAGCACGCGCCCTTCGGCACCCCTGACGTCCCACCGACTCGCCGTTGGCGTATTGGGCCTGGTCATCGCCGAGACGATCCTCGCCGCGAACACGCACGAAAACGCCACGGGCGTCGCCCTCCTGGACCAGGTCGCCGATCACGGCACTCGCCTCTGTGTCGACGTCGAGATCCTGAAAATGCCCGGAGTGATGCCGTAGGCGCGCTTGAACCAGCGGTTGAAGTGCGCCTGGTCCGAGAAGCCGGCGGACGTGGCAGCGTCCGCCGGTGCCAGACCGTCGGCAAGAAGGCCGCGGGCGTGGCGCAGGCGGAGCAGGCGCTGATAGGCGCTGGGCGCCATGCCGTACTCCTCGTGGAAGGCGCGGTACAGCGCGAACCGACTGCATCCCGCAACCGCGGACAGGTCGTTCGCCGCGAGCGGTTCGAGAAACGCCTCGTCGAGGAGGGCACGGGCGCGGCATGCGGCCCGCAACCGTGCCTGGCCCGCCAAGGTCCGCACCCGCGGAGCGCGCGTTGCGCCGCGTTCCGCCATGGCCAGGACGGCCGCGGTCAGGAGCTCCTCGCGGACCAGAGCGTCCGTGCCCTCGGCCAACGCGGCGTGCAGCCTGGACAGCGTGCCGGTCAGGACCGGATCGATCAGGACGGGCTGCATGAACAGCGGCATGGCACCGGTGTGCCGGTCGGTGGCGTCGGCGAGCACCTCGCGCACCACAGAAGGCCCGATGTGCACGATGCGGTACTGATAACCCAGCTCGGCCGCCGCACGGCCGTCGTGCACCTCGTCGGGGTTGAAGGCCATGACCATGCCCGCCCCACTGGTGTGGTCCGCTCCACGGCAGCGGAACGCCTGCGCCCCCACATCCGTGATGCCGAAGGAGTACGTGTCGTGACTGTGCGGCGCGTAGACGTGCTCGAAAAAATGCGCATGCATCGCTTCCAGCGGACGGGAGCCGTCGCGCCAGTAACGGGCCCACCCGCTCGCCGGCCCGCACCCGGTTCCGCTCTTCGCCCCCATGACCCCATCGTGCCGCACCAGCGTTCAAGCCAGCCCGGAATCCCACCGGTTGAATCAACGACATGCGAGCAAAGGCGGCGACGAGCAACCCCTACCTGCAACTTCTGCTGACCATGATGCTTTGGGGCAGTGCCTTCTCCAGCTCCAAATCAGTCGTCGGCCATGTGCCGCCCGCAGTGGGAGCGGTCCTGCGCTTCGGCGGCGGCGCCCTGGCACTGCTCATCGCCATCTGGCTGTTCGGCAACCGCAGTACGCGGGTCTCGGCCCGCAACGGGTGGCGCGCCGCAGCGGTCGGCGTGCTCGGCGTCTTCGCCTACAACGGCTTCTTCTTCTGGGGCCTGTCACTGGCTCCCTCTCTCGACGCCGGCATCCTCATCCCCGTCATGAGCCCCGTACTGACCAGCGCCGCCCTGGTGCTCACCGGCAAGGAGCGAGCCGGCGCCGCCCGGGCCACTGGCCTCCTCCTCGGCCTGATCGGGGCCGTCATCTTCTTCATCGGCGTCGGAGGCAGCACGCAGGGCGGCTCGTCCAGACTGTGGGGCGATGCGCTGTTCCTGCTCAGCGCCATCTGCTGGGCCGGCTACACGCTTCTGGGCCCCCGGGTCCTCTCCGCCGTCGATCCGCTGCGGGCCACGACCTACGGCACCTGCGCGGGCGCGTTGCTGCTGGCCGCACTCGCCGCTCCCGATCTGGCGCAGGTCCCATGGAGCGCGTTGCCGGCCGGAGTCTGGCTGAACACCGTGTACCTCGCCGTCGGAGCCGCAGCCGTCGCCAACCTCCTCTATTACCGCGGGGTCGGCGCGGTGGGACCGGCCAGAGCCTCCCTGATGATGTTCACCGTCCCCGTGGTCAACACCCTGTGCTCCACGTTGCTCCTGGGCGAGACCTTCGGCTGGCTGCAGGCAACGGGCTCAGTGGTCCTGCTCGGCGGAGCCGGCCTCGCCGCCACCGAGGGCAAACTTCCGACGCGAAGGACCACCCCTGCCGAACAGCCACCCATCGGCACCGAGACTCCCCGCCACCGGAGTACGACATGAAGCCCCTGCTGTATCGCGCTGGTCGCCGCCAGTTGTTCCACAGGGGGGGGCGGCGAACGTGGCGTCAGGAGCGAAGACCAGGCCGCGATCCGCCTCAACCTCTTGATGTAATAATCACCCTGAGAGTTTGCCTATTACCTACTCGGGGGGAACCTTGCCTTTCGCCAACACGGCCGAGGCCGCACGAGCATGGGTCCATGGTTGGACCGTGTCACGCGGCGCAGCCGAACCCATGCCCCGTACCTGGGGTTTCACCATCGACGTCGGCCTCCCCGGACACGTCATGCGCCACGTCCTTCACTCCGCAGACGAAGCGACCGTCCACAAGATCACCGAACACGCCACCGCGCCCGGCATCTGGTTGAAGGCACTCGTCCCACCGGAAACACTTGAACCCTGGCTTGCCCCTGGCTGGCACCTCGCCGGCGGAACCGGGTACCTGATGTCCGCCTCGCTACCCATCGCCCACACCCGAGCCCCGACCGAAACACCTGACGGCTACCAGCTGAATACCTGGACGTGTGCCGGCGTCACACGCGCCCTGGTGCGCACCACCGACGGCGCTTTCGCCGCGCGCGGCCAGATCGCCGTCACCGGCCTCAGCGCTGTCGTCGACCAGGTGGAGACCGACCCCGCCCACCAGCGTCGCGGCCTGGGACGCCTGGTGATGCACAGGCTCACCACCACGGCAGCAGGGCAGGGCGCCACGGCAGGTGTGCTGGGCGCGACGCCGGAAGGCCGAGCCCTGTACGAGACGATGGGGTGGTGCGCACTGGCCCCGCTGACCGGCGCCATGCGAGGTCCGGGCTCGTCCGAGACCTGATCGAAGATCAAAAACCAGACCGCAGCCGTGAGGTGACTCCCGAGGTCGTCAATAGACGACAACCTGCGCAACCAAGGGGCGGGACCCGGCGACCACGACAGGTGGCAACGTGAGGTCGCCGCGCGGATGATTCGGTTCGCGGGGTTCATGGCCGCCAGCACACCGGCCGTCGGCCAACGGTACGGGTTGAGTTCAGGCCCGCTACCGGAGTGTCTGCCGTTTGTGGATCACGGGGGCCGATGCGTGTCGCAGCCAGCGCGTGGCTCTGTCTGTGGCTGCGGGTGAAGAGTGCACGGGTGCACGGGTGTGGTGGCGCGGTCGGCCGGCAGGTGTTGCCCAGCCTTGGTTCCGGGCGGAGAGGCCGGGTAGCAGAATGCCTCAGGCTGCGACGGAGAGCAGGTCCACCACGAAGACGAGTGTCGAGCCCGCCGGGATCAACGGCGAGGGTGACTGGTTGCCGTAGCCGAGGTGCGGGGGGACGATGATCTCGCGCCGGCCGCCGACTTTCATCCCTCTGACCCCGCGGTCCCAGCCCTTGATGACTTTGCCACCGCCCACGGCGAACTTGAACGTCCGGCCCCGGTCCCAGGAGGTGTCGAATTCCTTTCCGGACTCGAAGGTGACCCCGACGTAGTGAACCTGTACAACCCTGCCCGGCTTCGCCTCGAGCCCGTCCCCGACGACGAGGTCGCGGATTGTCAGCTCGGTGGGAGCGTCACCCTCCGGAAGGTCGATCTCGGGCTTCGTCAGTTCACTCATTGCAGCCTCATTCGCTCACCGCTGGGAGCCTCATACAGACCAGCCAGACGCCTCGCCACTCTATCCAGTAGATCACCATGCTGCCATGAACGCTGATCTCCTGGAGTGCATCAAGCCCCACGGAGCACGATGCTCAGCGTGACTGGGCGTGCTACGTCATCGGTACGCTGCGCCCGTACTCGATGGCGGCGAGGCCCTGCTCCCCGCATCCCCGGGTATTGCCCCTGGGCGTCCGCCTGGTGACAGGTAGCCCACGGCGCTGAAGGTCCTTCAGCCTGCGCTGACAACGGTTGTGGACTCGCCACCGTGCTTCGGGCCTCTACGCGTACCGCCTCGTCGTTCACGTCGACCGACAGCACCGCCACATCGTCGATCGACGGGAACAGCAACCGACACCGACACGGGCCGCGCCCACCCCGCCCCAGGAGCGGACTTGGCGTCCGGTGGCGGGCGGGGCGACGGTGACGTCGCTGACCGCGCGCCGGCTGGCCGCACTGCCGCCCGCCCCCCGGCCGCTGCCGTCAGTGGCCGCATACGACGAACTGCTGCGGCTGCGCCGCCGGCACGCCGGTCCTTCCGCCCAACAGGGGGAATCATGACCGTAAAGGGCAACCGGGGACTTACCGAGGAAGCCGCGGACACGGCCGTGGACCAGGCCTGCCGGATGCTCCGACTGCCCACCATCCGGGCCCAGTACCCAGAGCTCGCTTCGGCCTCCGTACAGGACCAGGTGACCTACCGCGGGTTTCTGGCCGAGCTGCTGATGTCGGAATGCGACGACCGGGCCCGGCGCCGCTCCGAGCTACGTATCAAGGCTGCCGGGTTCCCGCGGGATAAGTCGCTGAGGTCGTTTGATTTCGACGCGAATCCGGCCATCGACCCGGCCGCGATCCACACTCTGGCCTCCTGCGACTGGTCAGGAAGAGCGTGCCGCTGTTCCTGATCGGCGACTCGGGGACCGGGAAATCACACTTACTGATCGCGCTCGGCACCGAGGCCGCGATGCACGGCTACCGGGTCAAATACGTCCTCGCGACGAAACTCGTCAACGAACTCGTCGAAGCCGCTGATGAGAAACTCCTCGCCAAGACCATCGCCCGCTACGGCCGCGTCGACCTTCTCTGTATCGATAAGCTCGGCTATATGGAACTTGACCGGTGCGGAGCCGAAATCCTCTTCCAGGTATTGACCGAGCGTGAGGAGAAGAGCTCTGTGGCGATAGCCTCCAACGAATCCTTTGGAGGCTGGACGAAAACCTTCACCGACCCCAGACTTTGTGCGGCGATCGTGGACCGCCTCACCTTCGGTGGCAACATCATCGAGACCGGTACCGACTCCTACCGCCTCGGCATCACCAAGTCCCGCGCCGAATCGGCCGCCGCGGCCACGACCTGACGTCTGGCCCGGTCACAAGGCTAGACCCAGTCCGGCGGATCATGTAACTAGTCCAGTCACCACGGGCTGGCACCGTGTCACTGCCCGAGTGCGCCGGCCAGTTCCGGGATGTAGCGGACGTCCTTGAGGGGCGCGTCCTTCTGTGCGCCGAACTTCTCCACGACGGTGCCGCTGGCGCCGATATGTACGACCTGGAGCGCGACACGGGTGTCCTGCTCACGCAGGTCGATCCGGACGCGGGGGGACCCGCCCTCGGGCTTCATGTCCACGATCAGCTCATCGAAGTACCCGGCGCCCTTGAGAGCGGCCCGCAACTCCGCGGCGTTCCCACCGACACCCTTGAGGGCGGCGGTGACGTGGGCGGCGAACTTGTCGGCAAAGCAGATCTCGGGCGCGGTGAGGGTGACCGGCTCGAGGAGTTCACCGTCAGGCATGGAGGGAACGGGGTCGTCGGCGGTCGGCGAGTCGACGCGGTCGGAGGGCAGGGGCACGCGGTCGTCGGGGCTGCCGGTCGGCATACCAGAGGAGGCTTTGAGGCCATCCGGGACGCCACTGGACCCGAGAGGATCGCTGGTCTTCGTCTCGTCCAGTGGAGGGCAGCCCTCAGTGATCTTGAGGGACAGCTCCATGAATTCAAGCGCCGGCTTGTCCGAGTCGCCACCCTCGGGGGCGGAGGCGACATTCTCCGCGGCGATCTTGGTTTCGGCGGGGCTGCTGGAGCAGGCGGTGAGGGCGAGCACGCCCAGCGCGAAGGCGGCTGCGGTGTATGCGATTCGAGGCATGCGAGCAACTTATGACTGCTCAGCGGCATGGTCATGAGCATGCGTACTCATGATCAAACGGAGGATCTGGCTCCCAATCAAGCCTTGTGTATTCACGAAGACTTGACGCCTAAAGTCCGTGATCGCCGGTGATGACCATTCACTGGCCTGGCCGAAAGACGCCACTGTGTACAGAAAAGCGCTTCCTGCGACACCTGAACTTGATTGGGTGATGTCGGGACCGCATGGGTCTCTCACGCGTCCAAAGTGGAGTCACTTCTCACATTCGGATCTTGTCCCCGAGGCCTCCGAGAGGAGTCAAACTGAGCGACCCCTGGAGTCAGTTGTCAATGACGCAGCCATATCGGGACAGTGGCCGGTTCCGGCAGTCCTGCACCGTTGGTGTACTCGACCTCCAGCTCGGCTCCATCGGTGACAGACTCCATGAGCACCGCCGAGCCGTCCGTTTCCCAGGCACCGCACGTCTCCCACTGAGCGGTGGGGTCGTTGAGTACAGCATTGACCGCGGCGATCAGGCCGACCTCGGAGTCGGCTCCGAGCCAGCGAACGAAGGCTTGGTGTTCCGGCAAGTAGCAGGTGGTGGCGGGTTCGTCTGCGAGGACAAGCACCCTCGCGCCCTCCTCGCCGATAGCGGCCGCCCAGCTGCTCGGCGTCGTCGTCGACCACCACAACGGGTACGTCCTCGGGGTTACCGCGGTCCCGAGCTGGACCGCCCAGCCGGTCCGGTTGCGCGCCCTTGGCGGCCAGCGCCCGGCGCCCGGCGCCTCGCGGTCTGGTCGAGAAGGAAGGAACCGACGACTTGTCCATCGTCCGGGTCTTCCGCGAACCTGGTGATCTTCCAATTCAGTCCGGAGTGTCACTGCATCTGGTATGGGGACGGCGCTAATTGGCGCGGTTCCGTATCAGAGCTGTGGGGCTGTTTCCGGGGTGGGGTCGGGTGTGGTTCGTGCATGGGTGAGGGCGTCGTGGAGTGCCTTCGGGTCGTCTGCGTGCAGCCTGATCAGGGTGACGAGGCGGGCTGCGCCGAGGAATGTCGGTGCGTCGACGGGTTCGGTGAGGTGGAGGGTGATGGAGGTCTGGGAGCCGATGGGGAGGTTCAGTTCGCCGTCCTTCTTCTCGTGGGTGTAGCGGGTCTCGCGGTGGATGGAGGCGATCTGGTCGAGAGGGAGGCGGATGTCGACGTTGGCGGCCTGCCGGATGCGCAGGGTGCGGTCGGCGAGGGTGTGTGGTCGGGTGCGGGAGGCGGCGTGCAGGCCGAGGACGAACAGGACGGTGTAGACGTCCACGACCAGCATGATGGTGTGGATGACGGGCCAACTGGCGAGGAGGTAGGTCAGGGCTACGGTCTCGATCACGCAGGCGAAGGTGAGGCCGTACATCATGGCGGCCTGGTCCCGGCCGTGAGTGAAGACCGCGTCGGCCCCGTTGGTGCCGTGCGGGCGGCGGGTGATCCACCGGATGAGGCTTTCCATGATCCGGCCCTCGTGGGCGAGGAACCGCAGGGCGGGTGAGGGGGCGGACTTCGGTGCGGTGGGGGGTGTGGTGGTCATGCCGGGTCTTCCTGTCGTTGCTTGAAGAATTCGAGGGCGCGGCGCACGGCCGCGGCCTGGGCCGGGTCGGGGTCCTCGTAAAGGGCGTCGGCCAGGCCGTGGGTGCTTGTGCCGGGAACGTGCGTTGCCAGGCCGTCGGGCAGGAGGGCCTCCAGTGCCGCGGCGGTACGGGGGACCTGCGGGGCGTTCGGATGCTGGCCGGCGAGGCCGTCGAGCAGGCCGTAGACCTGTGCGGCGTGCTGCCGCATGCCGTGCAGCGTCGCCATCAGTGCACCTCGCCTTTCACGAGGCGTCGCGGCGTCGAGGAAGGCCCGGTGATCGCGGTCCTTCACGGCCATCGGTGAGCCGTCGAGGTCCCCGAGAGCGGCCAGCAGACCGGCGAGCTCGGGCGACACCGGTCCCTCAGGAGACAGGGACCCGGCCCCTGGGCCTGGACCAGCAGCGGGGCCAGCGTCGTCCGGCGCTGCCGCGTCACCACCTCCTGCCGCGCCAGGGCGGCGTCCAGCTCCCTCAAGACCTCACTCACGTCATGGCCCTCGGTGTCCACGAGGGCGTCCCGTAAGTCGTCGAGTCCAAGTCCGTGCGCGGTCAGCCGCCGGATCCGGGCGAGCAGGACAGCTTCCCGCGTGCCATAGGCGCGGCACCCGTTGCTGCGCCGTAGAGGTTCGGGCAGAAGCCCGAGCTGGTGGTAGTGCCGCACGGCCCGCGGAGTGACCCCGACCAGGGCGGCGACTTCGCCGATTCGCATGAGCCCAGTGGAAACCATGACGTCGCTGCAAGGTCAAGGACAGGATTCTGCGCGGTCGGCTGCCCACGGCGCGCGTCACGCCGGTCGCGGGCAGCTTCGGACAGACCGTTTTGACCTTGCCGCGACGTCATGGTCTTCAGTGGAGGACATCGGCCCGAGCAATCACCGTTTCCGGGCCTCCACCTTCGGAAGGACACCGAGATGACCACCACCATCGACAAGAACGTGGCTCTCATGCGCAGGGCGTACCAGTGCGTGGAGAACGGCGACCTCGACACGGCGCAGGAGCTGCTGACGGAGAACTTCATTGCGAACGTCCCCGGCGTGGCCGAGCCCCTGCACGGCCGGGAGGTCTGGCGCATGGGCAGCAAGATCATGCTGGACGCCTTCCCCGACCTGAAGATCGACGTCCAGGACATCTTCGGTGCCGGCGACAAGGTCACTGTGCTGGTCAACTTCCGGGGAACCCACCTGGGCGCCTTCCAGGAGTTCGAGGCGACGGGCCGGACGGTCGCGTACCGCAGCGTCGAGGTCTACCGCTTCGAAGGAGACCAGATCGCGGAGGAGTGGGTCGCGCCTGACCTGCTCAGCCTCATGCAGCAGATCGCGCCCACCACGGCCGACCACTGATCCATCCGGTGCCGACAGGCTGCCGAAGTTCTTGCCTCCGCCACAGGCCGGCAGATCAACGCCGAAAGGATCACCGACGACGCCATGCGCACCCAGCTCCACCGGGTCGGCGTGACCGACGGATTGATCGAGGCCGTGCTTGGAGTGTCGAGCAGCCTTCGTGAGAACTTCGTGCCCGAACAGTGCGGGACCGTCCAGGCCACCACCCGGACCACCACCTCAGGCACCGGATTGACGACGCGTCGTAAGGAGTTCGGGCAGTCGCAGCGGCTCTGCTCTGCAAGGTCGCCTTATCGCCCATGCCTTGCAGTGCCCCGGGAACCAACGCAACCGTGATCGGCGCTGAGATTGGTCACCATACGTACCCGTGACTCAAGCCCCGGTGCGGTCCGCTGCCCTCACTGAGTGACGGGCTCCGGCCGGGGCTTCGTCCTGCCCAAATCTCCTCTTGAATCGAGGTTCCACGTGGCTACACCTCTACCGGCTCGGGCGGCGCGCGTTCCGGTGCCGCCGACTCATCGTCCTGCTCTGGGTAGCTGTGCTGATGGGCGCCGGTGTCGCAGCATCAACCGCACCCGCGCCGCCCGCCGACTCGTTCTCGATGCCCGGAACCGAGTCCCAGAAGGCTTTCGACCTGCTCGACGAGCGATTCCCCGCAGCGAGCGCGGAGGGCGCGCAGGCACGCGTCGTCATCCGTGGCCCGAAAGGCACGAAGATATCCGGCACGGTGCACGGTCTCGGTCTCCAGTCCTCGAACAGCTTCGGCACCGCCTTCGGGTCGCGGTCCGGGCCAGAGTTCCATCCAAACACCGCCCATCAGGCGGGCGGGCCGGTCCAAGCCCTGCGGGCGAGGCCATCAGCACGGCATGAGCATCCAGGGCGTGCTGGACAGCAAGGTTGTCAGTCCGTGAGGAAGGCGCCCTCGGAGCAGGGGCGGCAAACGAAGACGTAGCCCAACTGACCTCCGAGGTTCATCGCGGTCTGCCGGTCGATCCCCTCTTCCAGGTGTGCCGCGAATTCCGTCGTGCCGGAGCAGGAGGGGCACCCGGGCAACCGGTCGTCCTCCAGGTAGGAGGGACTGCCGCCGAGCGATCCGAGCACCTCGCGCTGCTTCCCGAACCTCTCGCCGGGCTCCCTCTCCCACCCTGAACGGGCGAGGTCGTATGCGTCGGGCGGGAGATCGTCGCCGTCGTCCTCCTCCTCGGGCTCGAGCGTCACGACCCGGGTTGTGATCGCCGAGACTGCGGGCAGCAGTGTCACGCCCTTCTCCGGAACGGCCACCGGTACCAGTCCTGCGGACGGGAAAAGAAAGACCCGATTCGCACCGGAGCTCGCGTCCCACATCTCGCAGGCGCCCGGATCGTTCTGGCACACGAACACCGACAGGACGCCGTACTCGACCGGCAGATGCGCGAAGAACTGCATCGGCCCTCCGCAGAAGTCGCCGCACACCGGCCAGATGAACCCCTCGGGCGCCAGCGGCACGCCCCCGGTACGTGGTACGTCTGCATCCGGCGCGGCTGTGCCGTCGTAGATCATCAAAGTTGCCTGCATGGAGGAAGCCTACGGGCGGTCTTCGGCAGCTCGGGATCTGGCATGCACGGGAAGGATCGTAAGGGGCGGTCAAACCGCAGCGAACAGAAACCGGACGACCAACTCTTCGCTTCCGCCGACCTCTTGGGCAGGAACTGCTTCACCGCCTCGACTACTTCCCCTGTTGAGCTCCTCGACGGAGACTCCCCAGCTCTCCTCTCCTTCGTACAGGTTGCTGCCCAGATGCTTGATCGGGCCGCGCGGAGACTTCCGTGCGGCCCGCTTGCGATGCGCGGTCAGATCACACTCGCGCCATGTGGGTGTGCGGGTCCAGCATGGCGAGCCAGGGGTGGTCGCCGCTGGTGCGGACCAGGCGGCCGGTGACAGTGGCGGTGGGGCCGCCAGCCGTGAGGCAGTCGACCTTGAATTCGCCCCAGTAGAGCTTGCCGTCCTGCGCGTGCGAGATGCGGAAGGTGCCCCAGGAGTGCTGCGGGATGCTGCCCACGGTGCACGTGGAACGGGAGTTGACGAACACCCGCAGCTCCTGGTTCGCGACGGGATGGTCCGTATGCGCGTCGCCCTTGAGCGAGGAGAGCGCGACCGTCTCCGGCGAGGGCGAGGCGGGCGCGGCGACGGTGACGGGCGCGGTGACGGCGGCCACAAGGGCGAGGAGGGCGGTGGCGCGCAGGGTCCTGTTCAACATGCCGGCTCCGATCGTGGGGCGTTTGGATACTCACTGATCGTCGTCAACGCCCGTGTCCCAGGCATCGTTCGCAGGCAGGGTCCGTCTCCGCCGCACGGCGGAGACGGAATTTGACCGGATTCTCCGCAGGAGTGCGGCCGTTCGGACTGCGGGCCATCCGCAGCTGGTGCGCGATGGTTCTTCAGTGTGCTGGATTCCGCGCTGCCGCTGGTACCGACGACACGGCCCGTTGCCGTGAACCCTGTCGACGGCTGGAGGGGCGCTGGGCGACGTGTTCGGCCTTGCCCCTGTGCGGCGGGAGCCTGGCGCTGCCGGGGTCAGGGCCCGGACGTACGCCGATGTCCGGAACACCGGCGCCGCCGAGGCTCCGCAGAGTGGCTATGTCGATGATTGAGGGTTCTGGATCAATTTCTGTGGTCGATTACGTAGCGTGTTCCTTCAGGGGGCCAGCCAAGATGCCCGCCAGCAGCGTCATCCTGGTGGTGTCGCACAATGAGCGGATGACGTATACCGAGGATGCGGCCACCGCACACGCCTGGGCGGCCCTGGGGGGCCGGAGCCAACTGGTTCAGAGCGTGTCCTTCGAGGGGGCGGGTGCTGTCCTGCCGTCGCGTCTGCCGGTGAGGGAACTGGCGCGGGCCAGCGTCGGAGTGGCCTCGCTGGCAGCGGCGGAACTGCTGGCGCTGCGCAACCGCGTGCCGGTGCCCGCAGTGCGGGTGAACGAGGCGGCGGTGGCCACCGCGTTCGTCAGCGAACGCCACCTGCGAATCGCCGGCCGGGCCCCGACGTCTTTCGCCCCGCTGTCCGGGTTCTGGCAGGCGGCCGACGGCTGGGTTCGCACCCACGCCAACTACCCGCACCACCGAGCCCGGCTGCTCAGCGCCCTGGATATCGCGGACACAGAAGCGGACCAGGTGCTGGTGGGTGTGCTCTCGAAGGAGCTGGCATCGCGACCGGCCGGGGAGGTCCAGGAGACCGTCTACGCGGCGGGCGGCCTTGCTGTGGCCGTGGCTTCCGCGCCCGCTGCGGCCGGACCCGCCCTGGTCGAGACGCGGCACGTGGGTCAGAGCAGCCCTCGACTGCTGGCGCCCGCATCCGTACCGGCCCAGGACGTGCGGGTCCTGGACCTAACCCGCGTCCTCGCCGGCCCCGTCGCCACACGCACACTGGCGCTGCTGGGCGCCGACGTGCTGCGCGTGGACGCCCCCCAACTCCCCGAGGACCCAGATACTCACACCGACACCGGCATGGGTAAACGCTCCACGTTGCTGGACCTCAGCAGCCCCGGTGACCGGCACGCCTTCGAGGACCTTCTCAGCCAGGCGGACGTCGTGGTGACCGGCTACCGCCCCGGCGCCCTGGACCGGCACGGACTGACCCCAGACGTGCTCATGGACCGGTACCCCGGTCTCATCGTGGCCCAACTGTGTGCCTGGGGGTGGTCCGGCACCTGGGCCGAGCGCCGCGGCTTCGACAGCCTGGTCCAAGCCGGTACCGGTATCGCCGCAATCGAGGCCACGGCCGACGGCCGCCCCGGTGTGCTGCCCGCACAGGCGCTGGACCACGGAACCGGGTACCTGCTCGCCGCCGCCGTCCTACGTGCACTAAGCGACCGCCAGACCACTGGCGGCGGGCGGCATCTTCGCCTCTCCCTGGCAGGAACGGCCTCCTGGCTGCTGCACGATATCCACCCCACCTCCGGGCAGGGCGAAGCCGACCTCTACGACCCCAGATCCTGGCTCACCGAGACCGAATCGCCCTACGGTCTGCTGCGTCATGCTCTGGCCCCGGTCCACTACGACGGCGCACCCGCGAACTGGAACCGTGCCCCGACCCAGTGGGGTACCGATCTGCCGAACTGGGCCTGAACGGGAGCAAGAGGCACGGCCGAGCCGTTGTGGCTTTTGGTCTCACCTTGGCTGGACCCCCTTCACGCCAGGAGGACCCGTTTCCGGAGGAGTGAGAAGCCAGCTCGGCCGTACATCTGACGCTTGATCATTTTGATCCGGTTGACATGGCCTTCAACGATCCCCGAGTTCCAGGGCAGGGTGAGACCCGCGATGACGGCGTCGAGATCACGTTCGAGGCCGTTGACGAAGGTGTGCATGCTGGGCAGGTCGTCGGTTCGGACCGCCGCCATCCATTCGCGGAGTCGACCACCCTGGAGCTGAGTGAGCATCTGGGCGAAGGCACGAACATGCCTGGCAGGCGGCCGGGCATCGCGGCATCTGGACGGGCCAGGCACAGAGCTGCGGGAACGCGGCGTGACCTAGCGGCCCGTCGCATCCCGGCTACTTCGGTGGTTGGTGCTGCCTGATGCCCTGCCAGCGGTCACGTACGGCTTCCCGTTCGGCGAGATCTTCCTTTCGGCGGGGGTCGTTGCGGTTGCGGTCGGTCCCCTCGTCGCGGCGTCGGTGACCGCCCAGGCCGGTACTACCACGCGGTCGGGTCGACCGTGTGGACGCAGTGAGGGTCAAGGCGTCTATCCACCCAGCGTTCCTTCTCGCCGATGGGTGAGGGCAGAGCGGCCAGCGCGCCGGTGAGCTGCACGTCGGCCGCGATCAGGTCGTTGGTCTGTTCGGTGGCGAGGTAGAGCCGTATGCGGTCCTGTCCGGTGAAGAGGAATCCGCACAGGACGGGACGGCCTGGGCCCACAGCTGCGCAGAGCGCGCGTTCGTCTCAATCGCAGGTCCCGGTCAGGGGAATACGGGCGTCACCACTGGCTGGCATTCGGCGCCGCAGCCGGAATCGGTCCACAGCGCCAGGCCGATCACCAGGAAGAGCACGGCGAGGACCGACACGTAGAGGAGGCGCCAGGGCAGCTCCAGCGCATCGGGGCCGTAGAGCCACCGTCTGCCCACGATCAGCATGAGGACGGCGATGGGCAGGAGCAGTGCTCCCAGGACACTCAGCAGCGCCGCAAGCACGGTCGGCCTCCCTCGGGGAGCGCGGTGAACGATCGGAGGTCAAGCACGGCAACACCGCTGCGACGTGGATGTCGCTGCGCTCTGACGCGGCCGTCAGCACCAGCTCACGGCCACCGCGCTGGACTTTCACCGGCTCAACGCCTGGTGGACCGACACCCCACGTGCCCGCACTTGCACGTCACACCTGGCAGCCCTCTGGCCCATTAATTAGACCTGAGCAGGCCGCATTCGCCAACAGTGTCGTTCGAATGCCAGGGTCGGAGCGTTGTCACAGTGGCTACCCGAGCCAGACGATGTCCAGGATGGAGAGGTGGTGCAGGGGGCGGTTGGCGAAGAAGACGACGGACAACTGGCCGACGGACGCGATGCGTACGTCCTCGCCCTCCGGGTCGCCGGCGTCCCACTGCGGGAAGCCCCACGGGTTCCCGGCCGCGGCGTCCAGGACGTCCCAGACCATCTGCTGCGCTTGCTCGGGCAGTGCGTCGAGCACCTTCGTGGCCGGAGGCGACAGCCGGACCGCGTACGGCTGACCGGTCACCGGCGCCTGCTCCGGATCTCCTCCAGGTCGACGAACGCGGAGTCGTCCTTGTCGGAGGCGAGGAACGCGTCGACTGCCGGGGCGGAGGCGAGGCGGGCCTGCCAGACCTGGACGACCTCGTAGAGCCCGGCGAGGGAGAACGTCCGGCGCGACTCCTCCAGCGCCGTCGTCCACTCCTGCTCGAAGGCCGGCACCCACCGGTCCGCGCGCCGGTCGGCGCGCAGCTGATCGAGGAGTTCGGCCGGGGCTCCCGGGGCGGGGGCATACGAGGTGAGGGGGGCGTGGTCGGGCTGCGCAGTCATCGGCTGGGTCCTCCCGGAGGGTCGTACCACCACGGTACGCGCGCCAGGTGGCCGTGGACGCGAGCATGGGCGGATCCCCTTCTACCGGGTGCGCAGGGAGAGTTCGCGCCCGTGCCCGCATCGCTTCCACCCGGCAGACTCACCCGGGATCGCATCATCCGGGGGGCCGAGGGCCGTTCTCCTCCTGTCCTTGGCGACCACGGTACCGAAGCCGGGCACGGACCGCTCCAGACCCCCTGGTTCAGCGTGGCGAGCGCCTTCGTCGCGGTCGCTGTGGCGAGGCCGACGGCACGGACACGACTGCCTCGTCGGGCAGGCGCTCTACCGCCACGTCCCCGCGCATCGTCCGGGGCGAGGTCATCGGCCGGGTGAGGGCAGCCATGGCTCGTACCAGCCAGGGATGGCCCTGCCAACGGCCCCACAGCCAGCCTGCCTCCATATCGAGTAGCGCACGCCAGCCGGACGACCTCCCCCAGTTGCTCTCCGTTGAACACCGTCTCTGACAATCAGCCGTACGCGCTCGTCGATGCTCAGGACGTGGCGGTAGAGCGCCATGGTGGGGACACCGAACTCACTTTCAACTCCCCCACCACTAGGCCGTTGACCAGGACACATGGAGGACTCTCACCGGATTCGCTAGAGCCCCAGGACGATCTTGCCGTGGGCGTGGCGATGTTTCGAACTCGATGTAGAACTCGCGGACTTGCGCCAATAGGTAGGCGTTCGCGATCGGCACCTCGAGGCGGCCGTCGACGATCAGCTCGGCAAGCACCTTGGCGCTCTGCCCGGGCGCGAACCCCCGTCAGTCTTCACCCCGTGCTTCTCGGCGGCCTCGAAATCGGCGATGGTGTCAATCCGATCCCAATCCCGATCGGTCGCGACGCCGAGGGCGAGAGCCACCTCGACGTACCGTCGCCGAAGGTGTCGATGAAGGCATCCACGCCGCTGGGCGCGGCGGCCCTGATGCAGTCCGCGACGCCTCGCCGTACGCGACCGGAATCGCGTCGTGGCTCTTCAGCCACTCGTCCTTGCTCTCGCTCGCCGAGCCGATGACCTTGGCCCCCGGTACGGCGCGCGAGCTCGAGGACGAGCGAGCCGACTCCCCCCAGCGGCTCCGGAGATGACGATGGTCTCGCCCTCCTTCGGCCGGACGGCGTGTACCCCCTCCCATGCGGCTACGCCGACGACGTACAAGCTGCCGGCCACCTCCCGTGAGACCTACTCCGGCTTGCGCGTGAGGTCACCGGCCTCGAACAGGACCAACTCCGCCTGAGAGGCCCGCTCCTGGGTGAATCCGATGGCCTCGTCGCCGGGCGAGAATCCAGCAACCCCGGCGTGACCTCTTCGATGACCCCGGCGAGGTCCCTGCCCTGTCCGTACGGGAATGTCGCCGGAAACAGGCCCGCCAACGCCCCAGTGCGGATGACTGCCTCACTGGGGGTTCTCTCTCCTTCGACTCACTGAAGCTGACAGCGTGTGAGCTACGCCCCCCGGAGTTCGAGCACGGGAATGATGCGGATTCCGGCAGTCTGGCGTGCGTACTCCGCAAAGCCGGGGTAACGCCGCGCTTGCTCTGCGTAGATGCGGTCGCGTTCGGCGCCGATCAGTTCGCGGACGGTCACCTGGTAGGTCGCGGTGCCGCGTTCGATGATGCCTTCACCGGCGGCGGTCAGGTTGCGGTACCAGTCCGGGTTGGCGGGTGCTCCGCCCTTGGTTGCGAAGACGTAGACGATGTCCGGCGCGGTGTCGTGAGGGAGATACATCATCGGGCTGACGTACTCCTGCCCGCTCTTGCGGCCGCGGTGATGGACGAGGACCAGCGGAGCGCCCTCGAAGACCCCGCCGACCCTGCCCTCGTTCGCTCGGAACTCCGCGATGGTCTTCGCGTTCCGGTCGAGCGATTCGCTCATGTCGGACTCCTGTCGTTCAAGTGATCGCTTCCATCAGGCAGATGAGGAGGCATCAGTGGATCAGGGTGATTCGCACGGCCGGGGCGCCCGCATGCTCGACCCTCTGGTGACGGCGGACGTGCGTGCCTTCTCGGCGGCATGGGATGTCTCTGGTCATGAGACCTCAATGGGACGTGGCGGGATTTCTCGTACGCCGCAGAATGGGCGAACAGATCCCGGCGGGCGGCTCAGGCCGCGACGGCCGAGGCCACGCGCAGCGGTGCGAGCGCGGCGCTCCAGACGATGACTTGGTCGAGCATCGTGTCCAGGGCCTGCAGGTTGTAGTCGCCGGGCTTGAAGACGCTGAAGTTCTCGAATTCGGTGATCATCGACAGTGCGACGTGCTGACGAACGTCGGCCATCTGGAGCTCGGCGGCCACCGCGCGTAGGTGCTCGACGGCCCGCACCCCGCCAACCCCGCCGTATGACACGAAGCCGACCGCCTTGTCGTTCCACTCGGCGTAGAGGAAGTCCATGGCGTTCTTGAGCACGCCGGGGATGCCGTGGTTGTACTCGGGTGTCACGATGACGAACCCGTCGAACGGCGCGATCTTGGCTGCCCATCGCCTGGTGTGCTCGTGCTGGTACTGGCCGAGCATCGGCGGCAGTGGCTCGTCGAAGTGCGGCAGGGGGTGGTCGCGCAGGTCGATGAGTTCGAACGCGGCGTCGTCGCGGCGCGAGGCTGTGTCGATCACCCACTTCGCCACCTGTTCACCGTTGCGGTTGGGGCGGGTACTGCCGAGGATGATGCCAATCTTGAGCATGACGTTCGCCTTCTGACTCTGCGGCGCTTCGTCGTCGAAGTGCGTTGTCCTATAGATCGCATGCTGTGCAGATGATCTCTTCAACAACAAATGGGCGGGTACAATTCCTGTTATGAGCACCGATAGACCGACCTCGCCGGTCGCCGACGGTGTCGACTTCGCGGGGGACTTCGGTCTCTCCCTCCTCGTCCTGGTGCGCGCGTACCGGACCGTCGTCGCGTCGGCCCTCGATGACGTCCCGCAGGGTGCTCGCGGCTACCAGACTCTCGCCGTCGTCGTCCGAGGCGACCAGCAGAATCAGCTCGCCCTGGCCACGTACCTGGGGATCGACCGCACGGTGATGACCTACCTGATCGACGACCTCGTCACGGCCGGCCTGGTAGAGCGCCGGCTCACCCCGGCCGACCGGCGCCAGCGCAAGATCGTCGCCACCGCCCGGGGCGTCAACACCCTCCAGGACCTGCAGCGGCAGGTACGGGAAGCCGAAGACCGGCTCCTCGATTCGCTCGATGAGAGTGAACGCCAAGCGTTCCGGACCCTGCTCAGCCGGATCGCTTGCGACGTCCGGGGCATGGACTTGGCCACTGCCCCCTGCGACTCCGCCCCCGCCCCGTGCGACGACATCGACGAACCCGCGTCCTGAAGGGTGGTGGCCGAAGCCTGCGGAGGGGCGTCTGACGCCGGGCTGGGGTCCTGTCTGATCATGTGGTGCGGGCTATGCCTGTCCTTTTGCCCGGTGCCGTTTTGCATACGACCAGGTCACGGCGGTCATCAGGGCAGGCGTGGCGAACAGCGGGGCGAAAGCGAGCCACCAGACGGTCAGTGCCGTATCGCTCGACATGTACGTCTGGCTTTCGACGGTGAAAGCGACCACGAGTTGCCACAGCGCCACCAGGACCAGGACGCCCGAGGCGGTCCAGGCCAGCGTGGCGAGGGCCCGGGGGCGCAGTGGCTTCCACCGGTCGCTGACGAGCAGCAGCGGAAGCAGAGCGGCTGCCTCGGCTAGGACGGAGAGGCCGACGACGTACGCGATGCCCCATCCCGGGATGTCGAAGACGTCGCGCAGCACCTGGTCGCTGTAGCCCACGTAGACACCGGAGGCCATGGCGATACGCCACAGACCGGACGGGAGTGCGCAGAGGGCTATGGCGTGGGCGGCGCGGCGAGCCCAGCCAGGCGCGGGGGCGGGCGCGAAGGCGGGGAGCGGAGCGTTGACTGTCGTCATGACGTACATGCTGGCTTCGGGCGCGGCAGCTGCACATCGTCCGCTACGGCGGGCTGCCTCCCCCTCTGGGGGGACGGTGCGCCCGCTGAGGTAGGACTTGAAGAGGTCCCCCAGGGTTCAGGCCAGTCCGTTCCAGCCCCACTGGGGTGTGGGGCCGGGGTCACCGACGTCGGTGCCGACCGGATCAGCCGACACCTCGCACGCGATCTTGGTGCCCCAGTCGAAGTATTCGATGACGCGGCGCCGCAGCAGTTCGTCGTCCGGGAGTTCCTTCTCGACGGCAGCTGTCATCAGCTCCATCCAGCGCAGGCGCTGCTCCTCGGTGATCGACAGGCCGAGGTGGGCGCGCAACAGAGCCTGGTGGCCGCCGAGTTCGTCGGTGAACCGGGTCGGGCCGCCGAAGACCTCGGCGAGCCAGATGGCGACGTGCTCGGTATGCGTGCGGCTGAAATTGGCGAAGACGGGCGCGAGCAACGGATCCGCCAGGACACCGTCATAGAAGGTGTTGCTCAGGCGGCGGAGCGTATCGAGACCGCCGATGGCCTCGACCAGGGGTTTCGTGCTGTCGGTCATTCCGCCTCTTCCGGGTGAATGGATGGCACGGTGGTCTGCTCGTGATGCTTCACTTCCACGAGGCTCCTTGCATTCAACCGCAGAGCGACTCGATTGCGAGCACGACCCGGGTGAACTTCCCGGGCAGAGCTCTACGTTGGCCGCCCTGGAAGCGGGCGACGTCCATTCCGGTCGCGACGAGCGGCTGACGTGCGGCTGACCAGCGGCTGACCGGCAGCTGACCGGCAGCTGACCGGCGGAGCCGAACCGGAAGCCGAGGTGGCAGAACCGGAAGCCGAGGTGGCCGAGGTCGTCCTTGACGGCGGCCGGACTGGTCTTCCCGCCTCCCTCCCTGCGGTGATGCCGCGTCAGCCCAGCGCGCGGTCGAGGTTGAAGGCGGCGCTGATCAGCGAGAGGTGGGTGAAGGCCTGGGGGAAGTTGCCCAGCTGCTCGCCGGTCGGGCCGATCTCCTCCGCGAACAGACCGAGGTGGTTGGCGTAGGTGAGCATCTTCTCGAAGGCGAGCCGGGCCTCCTCCAGCCGGCCTGCGCGGGCCAGCGCCTCCACGTACCAGAAGGAACAGATCGAGAAGGTGCCCTCGGGGCCGCGCAGGCCGTCCGGGCTGGCGGTCGGGTCGTAGCGGTATACCAGCGAGTCGGAGACCAGGTCCGTGGTGAGCGCGTCCAGGGTGGAGAGCCACTTGGGGTCGGTGGGCGAGATGAACTTGGCCATCGGCATCATCAGCAGCGAGGCGTCCAGCACGTGGTCGTCAAGCCCCTGGACGAACGCCCCTCGCTCGGCCGACCAGCCGCGCCGCATGATCTGCCGGTAGATCGCGTCCCGGGACTCCCGCCAGCGGGGCAGGTCCGTCGGCAGACCGCGGTGGTTCGCCATACGTATCGCGCGCTCCAGCGCCACCCAGCACATCAGCCGCGAGTACACGTAGTTCCGCCGGCCGGCCCTGGTCTCCCACACCCCCTCGTCGGGCTGGTCCCAGTGCTCGCACAGCCAGTCCACCACGGCGCCGACCTCGTCCCAGCGGTCACTGCTGATCGGCTGCCCCCACTTGTCGTAGAGGTAGATCGAGTCGATCAGCGCACCGTAGATGTCCAGCTGGAGCTGGCCGGTGGCGGCGTTGCCCACCCGGACCGGTGCGGAGCCGAGGTATCCCTCCAGGTGGGGAAGCTCGTACTCGGGCAGCTCGGTGCGCCCGTCGATGCCGTACATGATCTGCAACGGACCGCTCTCCGCCGTGCCCCGCAGGATGCCCCGCTCGGAGAGGAACCCCATGAACGCCTCGGCCTCCGAGGTGAACCCCAGGCGCAGCATCGCGTAGACGCAGAAGGCGGCGTCGCGGACCCAGACATAGCGGTAGTCCCAGTTGCGCTCGCCGCCGATCTGCTCGGGCAGACTGGTGGTCGGTGCGGCGACGATCGCACCGGTCGGCGCGTACGTGAGCAGCTTCAGCACCAGCGCGGAGCGGTTCACCATCTCCCGCCACCGCCCGTGGTAGCGCGAGCCGGCCAGCCAGCGGCGCCAGAACCGGACGGTCGCCTCGGCCTGCTCCTGCGCCTCGGCGCGCGGGCACGACCGGACCGGGATGTCGTCGCCGATCTGGTCGAGGGCGAACACGTGGGACTCGCCCTCGAGGAGCTTGAAGTGCGACCACACGTCCAGGCCGTCGCTCTCCAGGGGTGCGGTGGCGGTCAGCGCGAGCGTCAGTGACGGGGAGCGGAACACCGCAGCGTGGCCCTCGATGTGCGTGGTGTGCGCTTCGGCGCCGTAGCCGAAACGGGGGGCGATCCGCGCCCTGAGCGGGAGGGTTCCGCGGACGCAGATCACCCGCCGGATCAGCCGGTGCCTGGCCGCTTCGCGCGACTCGTCGACCACGGGCATGAAATCCTGGATCTCCGCCACCCCGTCCGCGGCGAAGAACCGCGTGATCAGCACGTTCGTGTCGGGGAAGTAGAACTGCCGGGTGCGGTTCGGGACCTCGGCGGCCAACTCGAACGACCCGCCCCGGTCGGCGTCGAGGATGGAACCGAAGACGCTCGGCGCGTCGAAGCGCGGGCAGCAGTACCAGTCGATGGTGCCGTCCGTGCCGACCAGGGCGGTCGTACGAAGGTCGCCGATCAGGCCGTGCTCGGAGATCGGGATGTAACGGCAGCCGTCCGCGTGCTCGAAACCAGTCGTGTCGAACGCCATACCGGCCTCCCTGTCCCTGCGGGCCCGGGGCTGGCGACGAAGCCTTGCTCTTCATGCTAGACCGCTGCTCGATGCGGGGGTCCTACGGAGCCGTGCGTCCACCCCGAGAAGTACCGGCGGGCTGCCTGAAGCGAGCGAGCCGGTCGCCGAGTCCTGTCCTCAGCCACGACACGGCCGATTCCATACATCGGTCGCCGGTCGAGCGCCCTCTGACAGAGTGCTCGCTGTGCTCGCCGCGTCCAACAACCTCCGTGTCCTCGACCCCGAACAACAACATGTGCGCCGCGGTGTCGGGGGCACCACGGCCTGTGACGGCCTGCTGGTGCGCGTCGGACAGGACAGGTGTAGAGAGGAAGAGTGTTGCATCGCTTCGTCGGTCCTCGATGGTCGGCGCGACGTGGTCGTGGGCTGGCTGCCGTCCCGATCGTGATGATCGTGGCGGTTGTGGTGGTCGACGTTCTTGCTCCGCCCGATATCCACCTGGGCCCCCTGTTGGTCGCAGCACCGGCGATCACCGCATCGTTCGCCGGCCCGTGGGGGACGGGGCTGGTTGCCGCCCTCGCGGTGGTGGCTCAGGCGGTCATCGCGGTTCTGCGCGATCGCGACACCCTCTTCTCAGCGAACCACCAGGCCCAGATCGCCGCCCTGATCCTGGTCGGAACGAGCCTCGTGATCTTCTGCGTACTGCGGGAGCGCCGTGCGAAGGAACTGACACAAGTGAGGTACGTGGCCGAGACCGCCCAGCGCGTCGTCATACGGCCGCTGCCCAAGCGGATCGGGCCGCTGCACGTCGCCTCGCTCTATCTTGCTGCCGAGGCCGAGGCGCAGATCGGCGGTGACCTGTATGCGGCCGTACGTGCCAGCTCCGGCACCCGGCTGATCATCGGCGACGTCCGGGGCAAAGGCATGACCGCCGTCGGCGACGCCGCCCTGCTGCTCGGCGCGTTCCGGGCTGCCGCCCACCGCCAGGCGACTCTGGCCGAGCTGGTTACCTACCTCGACGGCAGCGTGTGCTGGGGCCTGTCCGAACCCGCAGAGACGGATCAGGCAGGAGAGACCTTCATCACCGCCGCCATTCTGGACATCCCCGACCGGGAAAACAGGGTCCACATGATCAGCTGCGGACACCCGCCCCCGGTCGTGCTCCGAAACGGCCGCACCTTGACGATCGAGGCCTCCCAGCCCGCTCCTCCGCTGGGCCTCGGCGAACTGACGCACCCTCGCTACCACATCGACACCTTCGCGTTCGAGGCAGGCGACCTCCTGTTCCTCTACACGGACGGAGTTGTTGAAGCCCGCGACGCCACGGGTGCCTTCTATCCGCTCAACGAGCGCATCGTGGGCTGGACCGAGAGCAACCCCCACACATTCCTGAATCGCCTCCGGCATGATCTGCTCGACCACGTCGGCGGGCGGTTGGGCGACGACGCCGCCATGATCGCGATTGAGCGCCCACCCACGTCGAATTGAGCGCCCACCAACGTCGACATGATGTGGAGCAGCTGCGGAAGCGACCCTCATCTCCCGGGACGCAGCAGGGCGGACGGTGACCGCATGGCTCGCGGTTTCCCTGCGGGTACGCAACCGTACTCGCGGCTTCCCTGCGGGTGCACAACCGTGCTCGCCGCTTCCTTGCGGGTGCAGAACCGTGCTCGTGACGCTCGCTGGCGCAGCGCGACCGCCGAAGGTGACATGCCCGTGGCTCCGCCGCGCATCGCGGACCCGGCAAGGACAGGTCCGCCCGGCGTACGAGGCGACACGTCCAGCTGTAGTTCCGCCTGCGGGAAGTGCCTCAGACCGCGACGGCCGCGGGAAGACGACCCGGAGCCTTTGGACGCGTCCGTTGCGGCGGAACATGAGCCAGGCGAGGGACGGTGGGCAGACGTGGACGGCGCCGTCGTGGGTGACGTCCATTTCCCAGATGCCGATGTCCCGGCCGGCCACCACATGGCGCAGGTGCTGGCGTACCCCGTCCTCCAGGTAGTGGCGCATGACCGGGACGGGGTGGATGCGCTCCCCCGGCCGGCCGAGTCGCCCGACCATTTCGGATTCCGCCGGCCACAACTCGGAGATCTCCCGGGGCAGACCTCCCGTCTCCCACGCGTCCAACGTCGCCACGGCCTCCTGCCTGCTCCCCTCGGTGAGCACGGAGGCGTCGTCGTGCGCCTGTGTGGCGGTCGACAGCAGTTCCTGGGCCATCTTTCCCCTGGCCTGGTGGAGCCGACTGCGCACGGTCCCGACCGGTACCTCGCACGCGTCGGCGATCTCCTGATAGGAGGTGATCCCGGTGAACTGCCGCAGCATGAGCACCAGTCGGAGTTGCGGCGGCAGCGCTTCCAGTGCGCCCCAGATCCAGTCACGCATCGCGTGCTGCTCGATGAGCTGCTCCGGTTGCGACAACTCCTGGTTGCGCGGATTCAGGTGGTCGAGCCCGTCCAGGCCGGGCGTCTCCCGTGTGGCCCGCAGGCGCATACGGGCGTGGTTGCGCACGACCGCCCGCAGCCACGCCCCCACTGCAGCCGGGTCCCGCACGTCGCCGATACGCCGCAGTGCTGTCAGCGCGGCGTCCTGGACGGCGTCCTCCGCGTCGGGGCCGTGGCCGAGCAGGCTCAGTGCCACCGCGCGCATCGGCGCCTGATGGCGGGCCAGCAGCAGGCCGAGGGCTCCGGTCTCGCCGGCCTGGGCCCTGCGGGTGAGTTCGTCGTCCGTGGGTGAGTTGAAGGGCACCATGTCTGAACACCTCCGTGGCGACATGTCGCGAACCTTGTTCGGCGCAGGAGATGAAGTGCCGCTTCTCCCGCTCGGCGGTGCACGGGCAGATTAGAGCTTCCGCATCGGGCACGGGTGCCCCTGCCGGAGAAAATACGCCGGGTGAAGTGGTGTCTCAGGGCCAGTGGGCGGACTCGGGCAGCCAACTTCCGTGGAAGCCGGCCGGGACGGGGCGGGGCAGTTCCACCACCCCGCTTGGACCACGAGGTCCGTGGCATCGAGGACGAGCAGTTCGCCGGTCTGACCGTCGTCGCTCGAGACGAGGGACAGGAGCCAGCCCTCGTCCTCATCGGTGGCGTCCAAAGCGGGTACGAAGACCGCCTCGCCTGCGTAGCGGCTCCCTGGCATCTCATGGACGTGACGAGTGTGGCGCGCGAGGTCGTGCTTGGCGATGCCGTCGTCGGAGACGGTGTACAGGTATCGGTTCGGGCGTCCGGTGAGGATCTGGTTGTGGGTGGGGAACTCGGCCGCACGGTCGTCGAGTCGGGACTCGATGACCCGGCCGGTGGTCGGGTCCAGGGTCCAGCGGTGCAGCAGCGCGGCGGCCTGGAGGTCCGCCGCGCCGGCCGGCCCGCTCGGTCCCGCGGATCCGCCGATGTCCGACCACGTGCGCCGAAAGCCACGGTGGTCGTAGCGCACCGCGTCCAGCACGACACGTCCCTGTGCGTCCTCGTAGGCGTTGCCGACGTGGAACACGTAACAGGGTTCGACGTCGTACCACCGCACCGCGGTACTGCCGGGTGTACGGGACATGATCCCGAGCCGTGCGCCGTACTCCTGGTCCCATCGGTACGGCATTGCGCCCCGCCCGGCCAGGGCCGGGTCGAAGACGACAGGCAGGTCCATGAACACGACGTGGTGCTCGGTGATGGCGAAGTCGTGCATCATCGTCGGGCCCGGCACCTCGATCGGGCGGCTGTCGAGCAGCCGTCCCTGCGCGGTCACTTGGTGGTACGTGAGGTAGGGCGGGGCGAACCCGGTCTCGAACAGGTGCAGTTCTCCCGTGACCGGATCCTCCTTCGGATGAGCGGTCATCGCGGTGTTCAGCCGTCCCCCGAAGTCGTACGGTCCGATGGTCTCCAGCGACTCGGAGACCCAGTAGGGCAGGCCCACCTCGCACGGGGCCAGCACCTTGTCGGCGTGCCTGATCACATGGGTATTGGCGGGCGTCGCGGCCAGGTCGAGGGTGAAGTCCGCGCGGACGAAGGGATGCCCAGCCAGCTCTCGGGTGCGGATCCACCGGTTTCGGTACCATTCGGCGCGTCTGTGGCGCAGGCGGATGCCGTGGAGCATGCCGGGACCGGTGAACCAGTACCCCTTGTCCTGGCCGGGCAGCGGGTTGGGGCCGTTGCGCAGATATCGGCCGTCCAGATCTGGCGGTATGGATCCCCGTACGGTGAGGTCGGCCGTGCCGTGCTCGTCGACTACCGGGGCGAAGCGGCCGCGGAGGTACAGGGGAAGAGCTGTCTCGTCGGTCATTCCGCTCTCCTTGTCGGGCCCCGTGCGGATCCCGCGGAAGCTGCCGAATCCGCACGGGGCGTTGGGGCTGCGGACCCTTACTTCGCGGTGGTGCGGGCCGCGTCCTCGATGAGGTCCGTAACGGCACCCGGGCGGCTGACCATCACTGCGTGCGAGGCCCCTCGTACCTCGGCGATACGGGAGTGGGCGCGCCGGTACTCGAAGCGCTGAAGAGCGGGCGGAATGGCCTTGTCCCCGGTGGCGACGACACCCCAGGACGGGACGGTCCGCCAGGCGGCCGCCATAGTCGTGTCGGTGAAGGCCTTTGTGCTGAACGGCCGTTGACCGGCGGCCATCACGCGCGTGATCCTGCGCGGCACGTCGGCTGCGAAGACGTCGTGGAACCTGTCGGGCCGCAGGTAGAGGTCCTCGCCCGTGGTCCCGTCCCCGTCGCTGTAGGGCACGGGGGCGAGGGCGGCCCCGATCTCGCTGCCCGGGTACTTCTGGATCAGTTCCGCAAGGACCTCACCCTTGTCCGGGACGAAGGCGGCGACGTACACGAGCGCCTTGACATTCGGGCTGTCTGCCGCGGCGTTGGTGATGACGGCACCGCCGTAGGAGTGACCGACGAGCACAATCGGGCCCTCGACCGACTTGAGGAAGCTCGCGATATAGGCAGCGTCCGTGGACAGACCGCGCAGCGGGTTGGCCGGTGCCACGACGGGATAGCCGTCCTTCTGCAGTTCGGCGATCACCCCGTTCCAGTTGGACGCGTCGGCGAACCCGCCGTGGCCAGGACGACCGTGGGCTTGGGGCCGGACTGCGCGGCCTCGCCCTGCTGGCCGGTTTCTGCCGCGGCTGCGGATACGAGGAGGGTGGCTGCGGCGGTGGTCGCGGCGGCTACGGCGACAAGGCCGCGCAGGCGGCTGCGGAGGTTTCTCATGCGGTGGCTCCCGTGGCCGCCTTCGTGATGAGGGCTGCGACCTCGCCGGGCTTGGACACGTAGACGGCGTGGCTGCCGCCGGTCTCGTTCACCGTCGCGCCGGCCCGCTCGGCCATGGCGCGCTGGGCCGGGGGCGGGATCATGCGGTCGTCGGTGGCGACCAGGTAGAAGCTCGGCCTGGTGCGCCAGGCGGGGTGGTTGACGGCCCCGCCCAGCGCGTCCAGGCCCCAGGGGACCTGGGAGTCCGCCAGGAACCGTGCCTCGTCGGCGGGCAGGTCCCCGGCGAAGGACGCCGCGAACTTCTCCCGGTCGAGGAAGAGGAACCCACCGGTCGGGGGCAGGATCGGCGGAACGGGAGCGCCGGGGGCGGGTCGGCGATGAGTGTGTTCACTGACTCGCCCTTGTCGGGCATGAACGCCGCGACGTAGACGAGCGCGCTCACCTGCTCGTGGTTGCCCGCCTCGGAGATGACCGCGCCGCCGTAGGAGTGCCGACCAGTACGGTCGGACCGTCCTACGCGTCGAGGATCAGGTTGACCGCTGCCACGTCGCCTTCGAGCGAGAGCGTGGGGTTCTGGACGATGCTCACGTTGTAGCCGTCCGCGCGCAACAGGTCGTAGACCCTCTTCCAGCCCGATCCGTCGACGAATCCGCCGTGGACGAGAACGACGTTCCTTGCTTCCGGGATGTTGCTCACGACGTGCCTGCTCCTTCTTCCGGTGAGTCCTCGGGCCACGCGCCCGGGGGTTGTGGGTGGCCGTGCGCAGGTGACGCCCCATCTAAGGAATCGAGGTGCTGCGGAGGGTTCCCCGCCGCCGAACCACCAACGCCAACGCCAACGCCAACTAAATGCACGGCGGGCATCAAAGTTCGAACCGTGGAGCGTGACGCTCGTCAGATTACGATCTCCGTGTGGACCGGGAACTCTGCCGCGCGGCGAAGGGAAGTCGCCGTCCGACGGAGCCCTACGCCCGCGCCCGGAAGCCCATGGAACTCACGCTGGACACGCCGCATCATCTCGAGTGGGGAGGAGCACTCCCCGACGGATCCGTCGTTCCCGCCTTGGAGGATGTCGACGGCTGACGCAGCCGTGGTCGAGGGTGTCAGTTCAAATGACCTGATTGCCACATATCGGGGCATAGTCGCCGCACGGCGCCGTGTGCCAGGGTGGCCGACATGGATTGGCAGTCTGAGAGCCCGGAACTCTGGACGTTCCTGGAGTCACTGCCGCGCGGCAAGATCCTGACCGGCACCGTCGCGGCGATCGAACGGTTTGGGGTCTTCGTGGCCCTGGACGACAGCCCCGGCCATCCCACGTTTCCCGGCGTCGGGTTCATCACCGTCCCCGAACTGTCCTGGCTGCGCATCGACTCTCCCAGCGATGTCGTCCAGGTCGGACAGCGTGTCTCGTGCGAGTTCCTCCAGTTCGACACCTACAACGCGGAGGCCAGGCTGTCCTTGCGCGCACTGCAGCCCGACCCTCTCCGGGCCTTCGCCGACCGCACCAGGGTGGGCCAGGTACTGCGTGGGACGGTTGAGAAGGTGCTCCCCTTCGGTGCGTTCGTCAGCCTTGGGGACGGAGCCGTCGGGCTGGTCCCTTTCAGGGCACTGACCGGACTTCCGTGATGTCCCGGTTCGCCCAGCCCTTGGCCACAGCAGACCCCCGGTTTGGATCACCGGTGCGCCTATACGGGTCACTTCCGGGCGTCCCCCGAGCGAAAGACGCTCGATGGGGGTAGGTCGCTTCGCGCAGGGTGACCTTGGGATCCGTGAGGAGATCAGCTGTGTACGCAGTAATTCGGCGTTACGAAGGAGTGACTGACTCTGCCGAGGCGGGACGCCGAGTGGATGAGGGATTCGTGCCTCTCCTCCGCCGAGTACCCGGCTTCGTGGCCTACTACTGGGTGGACGCCGGGGACGGAGTGATGGTCTCTACCAGCGTCTTTGAAGACCAGTCCGGGGCCGAAGAGTCGATCGAGCGGGCGGCGGACTTCGTAAGGGACAACCTCGCGTCGCTGCTCCCCAACCGTCCTCAGGTCACGGCCGGCATGGTTGTGGCTGCTGGGTAGCGACCTACGAAGGGGGCCGCTGGATCCCCGCCACCACTCCGACGACCTGGCCCTTCACGAAACTCCGCGCAGAGCCCCTTTCAGAGAGGTCCACGACCGGCCTGCGGCTGACTGGCCAGAAGACTGCGAGCTCGATGAGCAGATCGCCGTCGTCGTTACGGACATCGAGCCCGGTCCACGGCCCGGGCAAATGCCGGGAGAGACACACCGAGTCCAGGGTTGGGCAGTGTGTGGCACCGCAGGGGCCGTCAGGCGCAGGGCCGGTCGGCGCGCGGGCAGTCTGCCGGCTACACCTCGTGCCGCGGCTGTGGCTGCACCGGGTTCGGAGTGACGAACACCGCAAGGCAGCGGAACTCGTCTTCTGGGTGCACCAGTTGCGAGTATGGGCGCCAGGCGAGCGTGTAGGCACCCTGCAGCACTCGGGTGTTGTCCGGGAAGGAACCGCCGGCCCACAGCAAGGTGCCGCTGAGCTCGCGGCCGTGGTGGATGCGGAACTCCTCGTCCTTGGTGGGCATCCTGCGTTGCCTGGGGTGCCACAGCGACGCCTCGTTCGTGATGAGCAGGGCCAGCCCGTTCTGGTCCTCACGGTCGCAGAAGCGTTCCAGCCTTCCTACGTCTCGCAGGAAGTCCCTACGCGCAACGTCCGGCGCGTTGTGCCCACGCAAGGCGTACTCCTCGGGAGGCGTCCCTGCGGTGCCCGACCACTGCCGGGTCACGTACTTGAACTCGACGGCCGTACGGCCCGCCGGCCCCAGGCACAGCAGGTCCAGATACTCGGACGCGGCGCTCCCGCGCACCGGAACCTCCAGACGGCACCTGACCTCCCGCGCGACCTCGCCCACCGCGAGGGCGAAGCTGTGCTGGAGATCGGCCTCGGAGTGGAACACCGGCCGCCGCGCGCGCAGACGCGCCAGGACGTCGTCCAGAGCAGCGCTACCCGCGATCGTCTCCAGGACAATGGGCGGGGGCGGGGGTATTGGCGTGGCCATCGCGCCATTGAAGCCTGTGGGGCTTGCCCGCGTCAGCTGATAGCCAATCACCGTCGAGAGGAGGTCGGCCTGCCTCCCCCTGCGCACGCCGAAGCACACATGATCCGCCGGACACGCTCACCGCTGAGCTTCCGGAGCCCCCTGCCCTCCCGAAACCTGGCACCGCCTGCCCGATCCGTCCCGGGGGCAGTGCCGGCCTCTTCGGCAGATATGGAGTTGCTGGAGCCGACGCTCGGCGAGCGGATGCCCAATGCAATCGGCGCGACGGGGAATGAGATCGCCGCCTCGGAGTCGCGCCTCGGCATCACACAGCCCGAAGAGCTCGAGGCGATGTACCGGGTGACCCGGGCACGGTGGGAGGACTGAGACGACGGCTATAGGCGCCACGCGAAGCCACAGCGGTCGGCTGCGCACTCTTTGCCTGGACGACCTGTGCATCGCCGACGTGGCGTCCCGTCACTGACGCTGGGAGTTCGCGGCGATGGAGGCGGCCGTCACCCCGCCCGACGCCCGCCATGCAGGGCATGGTCGGCTCACCCGGCTGGTTCGCGTTCGGAGACAACGGCGGCGACGACCGGATCGCGGTCGACCTGATACCCGGCCGCCCGGCGGACACGCCGGGCAGGTCATCAGGCTGGACCACGACTGGCAAGGCAACGCGATAAGCCACATCAGGGAATCCTGGGCGGGTCAGAAAGAGAAGTGCTTGGCCACTGCCCAACCACGCTCTGCCGACCTCCCGTAGAAGGCCCGGAGGTCCTCGTGGTACTCAGCCAGGCGCTCCCGCAGTTCCTCATCCGGATCGGACGAGGGCAGTTGCCGCCACTCCTGCCACTGGTCCGAGAACGACACCCCCTCCAGGTGTGCCGCCGCGCGCACCACGTCGGGCGGGTCGAGCGTTGCATGGCCAGGGCCGCCGCACGGGTCAGGTATGTGCCGGCCACCGAAGACGGGGAGCTCCCGGTCGCCACCCGGCTCCGAGCGGGGCCAGTAGAGCTCGTTCAGCTGGAAGAAGCCACTCTCGAGCCATACTGCCTCTCCTGCCCGGACCCGCCGGCGCAGTTCGTCGAACTCCACATCAAATAGAGCATCAAAGCCGGCAGAGTCCGGGGGTAGCTCGGGAGATTCGAGCCCCTGAAAGTAGATCCACATACTCATGCCCGGCAAGCTACCCGGCACCTCTGACACCAGCCCCATCGCAGCATTCAAGGGAGATGAGGTGAGAGACGCAGCAATCTCGTCGACGGCTCTAATCAAGGCGGCGCTAGCCGGCCACTGAGTACAGAGCGCGCAGCTGAAACGCTCACTGGCCACCCTCGACGCTCACCGCGAATCCGGTTTCAGCGCACGCGGTGGGGGGTGGAGCAGGGATCAAGTCCACTCCCGAGCTGGGTGCCGGGGGCCTTCCCACCCACCCCTCATGGCCGCGAGCCCTCCCAAGGACGTGCCGTTCGATGTCGGGCTGGCGAAGGTGCTCCCCTGCCCCGAGAAGCAGGACCTCCGGGACCGGCGTCGTACGGGCACGGGCCTCCGGCCTCGCCTCGCTGCATGTCCCTCATTGAGCGGGCGGTGCCGAACCACCCTCTGCAGGCGCCATATCGCATACTCACCGTGCGGGCGTGGCAGACCTGTCTTGTGGTGTGGATCGGGCAGTGGGTGTCTCACTGCACGGGGATGGAGGGGCTGGTCAGGTCCATGGGAATGACCATGCCTGTCGGACAGCGTCGACCAGCGGGTGGCGCGTGTTGCAGGGCGACACAGTCATTTCCTGAGACATCCCGGCCAGACGCTCAGGTCAGCCGTCTGGTCCGTTGGATCTCTAAGCTTGGTGATCACCTCCCCCACCACTGTCGGACGATGGGTCAGGGTAGGTGCTTGCGCACCTCCGTCCAGCTGGTGAGTCGGTCCGTGGTCGGTCCCTGGAAGCGAGGAGCTTGGTGGCACCGCCGAGACGGGCCGCACTCTCGCCGTCATCTGGCACGAAGGCTGCCAGAAACCACATGAGCAGCCCCTGTTAGGCCGGTGATGACTGAGCCGCCAAAAGAGCGGCCCACAACCAGGGGCGGTTCTTCTATCGCGTCAACGACCGCTTGCACCGCTTCGGTGTCGGCCAGAAGCAAGCCACCATGGAGTTCCGGGGCAGCAACCTCACTCCGGCACCTCCCAACTCCCCAACAACCAGGCCGAAGTGTCGCTGGTCGTGGGTCGCGGTCGAGCGCGCCAACACCACAGCATTCACGCAGGTCCCCAACTCAGCTGGCGTTCACTTCTCCCTCAGCGTGATCGTGTGCGCCTCGCCGGTCACGCCAGAGCACACGATCAGCGCTCAGCAGCGCCTGACCTGCAAATGTGAGCCGCAGAGCTTCAGGCGTTCAGGCCGCCGAGGTGAGGAACTGGTGTGGCGCCGCGCAGCGTGGTGCGCAGTTTCCGCTGGGTCGCGCGGCTGTCGAGGCGTACGTCGAGGGCCCCGGGGAGGGCACTGTCCGCCCGCAGACCGGTGGGCAGCCGCGAGTCGTCTAGTCCGTCGCGCCTGGCGATGAGGATGCCGAGTTCATGACGGCTCAGGGCCTCGCTTCCGCCGAGATGGTGGATGCCGCTCCCATCTCCCGACGCAAGTTCCATCAGAGCTGCGGCCAAGTCGGCCACATGCACCGGGCAACGGATATCGTCTGTGAACAGGGCGCCGGCGCGGGTCCTGGAGGCAAGCTCATGCACAGCGCGTTCGTGTTCGAACTGCCCCTCGTCGCCGATGATCAGCGAGGTGCGCGCAACCACGGCGCCGGGATGTACGAGAAGGACCCCTGTCTCCGCCGTGGCCTTCGCCGCCCCGTACGGGGTGAGGGGATCGGGCAGGCAGGACTCGTCGTAGTGGACACGGGCGCCGGAGAACACGGCGTCGCTCGAGACATGGATCAGACGGCTGCCGGCCTTCGCTGCCGCCATCGCCAGACGGACAGGGCCCCCGGCCGCGACCGCCCAGTCTGTCCCGCCGCTCGATGCGTTGACGATGACACGAGGTCCGATCTCCGCTACGACCGCGTCCACCCTTCCGGGGTCCCGCAGATCAAGGGCGTGCCAGGCGACCGCTCCAGCGCTCCCGGGTCTGGTCGCGTAGGCCGCAGCCGTGTACCCGGTTTGTGCCGATTGCCGGACAAGCTCGGAACCCAAGAACCCGGAACCACCAACGATCAGAACCGTCACGACACCACACCCTAACGAGCTCGTGCATGGTTGGCGGTGCTTCGTCGACGCTTCGGGACCTTCGTCGTTGTCACGGTCTGTGGCGTGAGGAACCGCGCACGCGCAGCGATCATCCGAAGCCCGCGAACCACGGGCCTGAGGCATGAGGGGATTGCTGAACTCGTCGCCGAAAGCGGCCCGTTGTAGCACGTGCGGTGGAGTGCCTAAGTCGACCTCAAGGCCCTCGTAGGCGCTAATGCAAACTTTCGGACGCTACGTCGCGACGTCTCGGCAGCGCTGAGAACATGTGTCTGTCGCCTCAGGATGCGGCGTGTGCCGGCCGGGGATTCGCGCCCCGGCCGGCGCCCGTCTGCGTCAGTACATGGAGACCCTGTACTTGGCGAGCGCTTCGGGTACGGGCTGATAGAACGTCGTACCGCCGACGGTGCAGTTGCCGCTGCCGCCGGAGGTGATGCCGAGAGCCTTGGTGCCGTCGTACAGCGCACCGCCGGAGTCACCCGGCTCGGCGCAGACGTTGGTCTGGATCATTCCGCGGACCGTGCCGCCGCCGCTGTAGTGGACGGTGGCGTTGAGCGCGGTGACCGTTCCGCTCTTGGTGCCGGTGGTGGAGCCACTGCGCTTGACCGGTTCACCCACGTAGGCGTCGGCCGCGGTGTAGCCGCCGGGGTGGCTGAGCGAGGCGTTGTCGTAGCGGACCAGTGCGTAGTCGTTGCCGGGGAAGCTGGAGCCGGTGGTGGGGCCGATCAGCGTGCTCTGGGCGGAGTTGGTGTACCACGTCTTGGCTACGTTGCCGCAGTGGCCGGCGGTGAGGAAGTAGTACGTGCTGCCGCTGACGACGTTGAAGCCGAGCGAACAGCGGTATCCGCTTCCGTAGATGGCGTCGCCCGGGCCCAGGAGCGGGGTGAACTTCCCTGCGGTGCGCTCGATCCGCAGCGCGCCCGCGTCGGCGCCCGCCGCCTTCCTGATCTTCGCGAGGCCGGCCTCGGACACGGTGCTGTCGGCTGTCACGACGACCGTCCCGGTGGCCTTGTCCACGTGCCATGCGGTGCCACCGACATCGGCCTTGAGGACGGCCTGGTCGACCCTGGCGAGCTCGGTGGCGCCCAGGGTCCGCGAGGCAGCTGCCTCTGCGGTCGGCAGAGCGAGTGCGGTTGCCGCCAGCAGACCGGCGGCAACGGCGGCCAGCCCGGCGCGTCTCGCGATGGCGGTGCGGGAACTGAAGTGCAGGATCCTCACGTGATCTCCTTCTGGGAGCATCGGGGTCCGATGGGTGGTGGACCCTGGCGTGTTCCTGACAAGCGCTGGCAGTGAGTATGGGTACGCGACCGGGGGCGCACAAGACGGCGCGGGAGGCGAAGCGACGAACGGTCTCCGATCCGCGGTCCGCCCCCATGGCCCAGACCTCGAACACGGCCGCTCCTCCGTCACCGGTTTCGAAACCTGGACGGACTGATGCCTGCGGCTCAGAAGTGATGAGTACGAGAACTCAGGCTCCCTGGGAGGTCGCGAAGCGACGATGGATCAACCGCGTCGCCCGAGCCCCGAGGAGCCCCGTGCTCAGCCGTATCGCCGCCACCGTCGTCCCCTCCCTCGGCCGCATGACGACGTCAGCCGAGCTCACGACCCTCCAGAGCCCCTGCATCCTCGTCGCCAACCACACATCCCTGGCCGACCCGGGCATCGTGCTCGCGGCCCTCCGCCGCCTCGGTATCGAACCTGTCATCCTTGCCACCGCCGGCCTGTGGCGCATCCCCGTCCTGCGCTTCCTCCTGGACCGTGATGGGCATGTACCCGTCCACCGCCGCACGGCCCGCGCCGCCGACGCCCTGGACCAGGCGGCGGCTGCGCTCGGCGCCGGCCGCCACGTTCTCATCTACGGCGAGGGCCGCCTCCCGAGCCGCACGGACGCCGCCGAAGCGGCCCCCGAAGCGTTCCGTAGCGGCCCCGCCCGTCTCGCCGCCGCTTCCGGAGCCCGCTTCATTCCGATCGGTCAGGCCGGTGCCCGCAGGATCACCTCGGGCAGCCGCACCAAGCAGTTGGCAGGGCTACTCACGGCGCCCCTCCGGCGCCCTCGCCTGCATGTCCACATCGGCGCCCCGATGACACTCCCCACCGGGATCGACGCTGCGAGCGCGGTTGCCCACCGCGCCGTCACCGAAGCCTGGCGTACCGCCGCGCTGCAACTCGGCGAGCCAGCAGCACTCGCAGCCTGACCGACCGTGCGGGCGATTCCCCGCACACGATCAACCCACACCGCGCAGGCCGGCGCTGCCGCATCCGACCTGGCCGCGTACCGGCCGTTCGCCCACGCCACCGAAATCCTGCGCGGCCCGCCGCCCGTACGCCTACGACGGTGGCAGCCCCATCCGCTCCTGGTGCGAGTCCCGCAACAGGCTCGCGGGGCTCACCACCGACGCTCCCCCGTCCAGGACCAGTTCGGACTCGGTCAGCAGTGCGGCGGCAGGAGATGCCGCGTAGGCGACCGTGTCGGTGATGTGTTCCGGGGTGCCGACCACGCACGCAGGCGCTCCAGGTCCACGTCGCCGTCGAGGCGGGACTCGGTTGCGGGGGTGCGCTACCAGCCCAGGGCCCGGTCTCCGAGGAGTGACAGCAGCCCGGGCATCCGATGTCCGGGCTGCCGCCGTCACTCGCCGAAGCGGCCATCGGCGGGTCAGGCCAGTCGGCGACGCACCGCCGCCGACAGCCGGTCGACGCCGACGATCAGGACCAGCACCACCAGGATGTGCGTCAGCATCTCGTCGAACTGGAACAGCTTGATCGACTGGTTGATCAGGAACCCGATGCCACCCGCACCGACGAGGCCGAGCACCAGCGACGACCGTACGTTCACGTCGAGCCGGTACAGCAGCAGTCCGGTCAGCTGCGGTGTCACGGTCGGCAGCAGCGCGTGGGCGGCGATCTGGATCCGGCCCGCGCCCGCCGAGCGCAGGACCCGCACCGGCCCGGGGTCGGCATCCTCCAATGCCTCCGCCCACAGCTTGCCCATGACACCGACGTTGTGGAGCAGCAGAGCGAGCACACCCGGGAAGGGGCCGAGTCCCACCGCGGTGACGAAGATCAGGGCGAACACCACGTCGGGTACGGCACGCAGGAACGACAGAAGGGAACGCGCCGCCTGGTAGACCCCCGCCGAGGGGGCGGTCCCCCGCGCCGCGAGCAGGGCGAGTACGAGCGAGAAGGGCACCGACAGTGTGGTGCCGAGCAGTCCGATCCAGAGGGTGACCAGGGCTCCGTTGAGGCTGGGTTCGAGGACTTCCCAGCTCAGGTCGGGCGGGAACGCCTCACTCAGGAAGTCGGCCATGCCGCGCCAGCCCTCGGCCAGCGCGCCGAAGGACATATCGGTGGTGTTCCACCCGATCACATGGGCGGCGACCACGACGGCGGTGACCAGCGCTCCCAGCGCCCTGGCCCGGGGGCGGCGGGGCTTGGCCGGGACCTCGAGCCTCCGCACCTCGTTCCTCCGCGCCTCATTGAGGATGGTCATGAAACGGCCTTCACAGTCGTAGTCGTGGGCTGGTACAGGATGTCGACGTTGTCCTGGGGCGGTCCGTCCAGCGCCACGCGGCCGTCCCGGAGACCCACCACCCGGTCGGCGTGCCGGGCGGCTAGGGAGGGCTGATGCAGGACCGCGAGGACGGCGAGTCGTTCCTCGTGGGCGAGCTCGGCAAGGAGACCGAGCACCTGCTCGGAAGCAGCGGGGTCCAGGGCGGACACCGGTTCGTCGGCGAACAGCACACGGGGGCGCTGGCACAGGGCCCGGGCCACGGCGACCCGCTGCTGCTGTCCGCCCGACAGACGCCCGGCGCGGTCGTGTGCACGGTCGGCCAGGCCGACCCGGTCGAGGCAGGCCATGGCGTCTTCGCGCAGATCCTTGGGAAAGAGCGCGGGGACCAGGGAGTGGCGCAGCCGCAGCCGGCCGAGCGCGCCGGCGCACACGTTGTCCAGGACGGTGCGCCGGGAGACGAGGTGAATGTGCTGGAAGACCATGGCGATGTCGAGCGGGTCGCAGCTCTTCCCGTCGATGGTCACCTCGCCGGCCACCATGGGCTCCAGTCCGGCGGCGGCGCGCAGAAGCGTCGACTTCCCGGAGCCGTTGGCCCCCAGCACGGCGAGCAGTTCGCCTCGCGCGACGGTGACGTCCACGCCGTGGAGCACCTGCCGTTCGGCGTACCGCACGATGATGCCGGACAGAGCGAGCATCAGACGTCCTTCTCGGTGAGGTTGAGCGTCTCGGCGAGATCGAACAGCGGCTTGTACGTCGACTTGTCGACGGCGACGAGCGGCGCCGGAGGGTTGGCGTCGAGGAGGGCGCCGATCTCTCCGACCTTGTCGGCCGGCAGATCGAGCAGCGCGTCGCGCACGGCCTTCTTGAACGCCTCGTCGTGGTCGCCGCGGACGGTGATCGGGTCGTTGGGGATCGGCTCCGAGGTCCAGATCTTCCGGAACTCAGACTGGTCGAAGGTGCCCGACTCGGTGGCACTGCCGAGCTGCTGGGAATTGATCTCGGCTGCGTCGACCGTGCCGTTCTTCAGGGCGAGCAGCGCTTCGGGGTGGCCACCGGCGTAGGTGACCTTGACGTCGTCCTTCTTCAGACCGGCGTCGAGGAGGGCCTTGCGGGGCAGGGCGTCGCCGGAGGTGGAGCCGACCGAGCCCAGGGCGAGGGTGTTGCCGCGAAGCTCCTCGATCGAGGTGACGTCGGAATTCTTCGGCACCCATATACCGGCGGTGTAGCTGGACAGCTTGCCGTTCGCGTCGCCGAAGGAGGCGAGGGCCTCGGCGTCGGCGCGCTGGCTGGCGAACACATAGCCCAGGGGGCCGAAGATGCCGATGTCGAGCTTGCCGTTCTCCATGGCGAGCACCTCGGCCGAGTAGTCCTCGGTGACGGTCAGCTCGACCGGGCAGTCCAGGCTTTCGCCCAGGGCGTCGGCGAGGACCTTGGCGGCCGGTGTGAGCTTGGCCGGGTCCTCGAACGGCTCGACGCCGAAGCGGATCTTGCCGCCGGGACAGGTGGCGGACTCCGGCTGGTCCGAGCCGCCACCACAGGCGGTCAGGGTGAGGGCGGCGATAAGGGCTGCGGCGAGGGGCAGACGGCGGACGGGCACGGTGGACTCCGGGGAATGAGTGAGCAGAAAGGCCCAGTACGGGAGTGCGGCGCGGGGGGATGGGCGAGTTACCTCTCGCCGGGCCGACAACAGCACGTTTTCAGCCGTTGCCGACCCGGGTCAAGGTCTTGTATGTACAAGTCGCTCGTTGTTCATCTCACGGTCGGACAGAGGTCTTCCGTCAGGCGCTGTGGCCCATGTCCGCGGCCGTGCGGCGCACTTCGAACAGGCGGCGGCCGTCACGGTTGATCCAGGTCGCGGTGAGGGTGGGGTTGCGTACGGTGGTGTCGGCGACCAGCTTCAGGAACACGTGGGGTTCGACGGCACTGTGCACGAGGTGGGGGCTCGGCACATTGAGACCGGGGATCGTACTGCCGTGCAGTGGGCTGACGATGAACTGCCACAGGTCGTAGCCGACGCGCGGGCCGTAGTTCAGGGCGCGGGAGACGTGGATGTCCCCGCCTATGAGGAAGCAGCCGGGGATGCGCTCCGCGGCGATGAAGTCGAAGATCGCGTCGCGTTCGTGAGCGTAGAAGCCCCAGTCGTCGGACTCGCTGTTCTGCTTGTCGTCCCAGATCATTCCGGTGGCCAGGGCCTTGAACGGGGCGGTGCTGCTGCTGAGGCGCTCGCGCAGCCAGTCCCACTGCACCTTGCCCAGGCAGGTCGGCTTGGACGGGTCGGCCCAGCTCGGTTCCGTACGGCTGAACCAGCGCGGATCAAGGACGAAGACCTCGATGGGGCCCCGCCGGAAGGACGTGTAGATGCCCTGCCCGTCGCCGCGGGTGGTGAGCGGCAGACCGTCCGCGCCGTGGCCGAAAGTGGCGTTGGCGCGGTGGTCGACAAACGCGGTGCGGTTGTTCGCCTTGCCTGTGTAGTCGCCGTGCTTGTCGTTGCCGCCGAAGTCGTGGTCGTCCCAGGTGGCCCAGACGGGCATGGACCGGATCATCTGCGAGATCTCCGGCTGCTGCAGGAAGGCACGGTGCTTGCGCCTGGCCACGGCCAGGTCGGAGGTGTCCACGTACGGCGTGTCGCCGAGCATGACAAAGCTGTCGCAGCCCTCGTCCATGACCTTGGTCCATACGCGCTCGGGGGTCGAGGGGGCGCAGGAGCCCATGCCCATCGTGACGACCGCCGGCCGGCCCGGGGCGGGTGCGGTCGTGAACGAGCCCGTCAGCGGTACGAACCCGGCCGCGGCGGGTGACGGTTCGAGGGAGAACTCGTAGGTGGTGTCCGGGCGCAGCCCGTGCAGATCGACGAGGAGGGTGCGGTCGTTGGCCGTGGACAGCTCCGTGGTGACCGTCCGCGGCCGGTAACCGGCGCGGAAGGTGCACAGCCAGTGGGGGTGGAGGGCGGGGTCGAGCCCCGGCCGCGCCCAGATCCGGGCGGTGGTGGTCTCCACATGGCCGACGAGCGGGCCCGCCGGCAGGTCGGGCGGCATCGGGGTAGGTGTCGCCGCCGGCGCCTTGCCGCTCCGGACGAGGCGTACGTACTGGGCGACGGCGACGAAGAACGCGGCGCTGTCGTCCACCGCGGCAGCCGGCTGGACGGCCGTGCCGGTGCTGTCGAAACACTTGTCGACGGTGAGGCTGGAGACCAGGAACCGGCCGGCGCCGTGCCCGCCCTCCAGAAGGGCCGGGGGGAAGCCGCTCGATGCGCAGGCCATGAGCACGCGCATCGACCGCCATTCGCCGACGGTCTCCCAGCTGACGCGGATGCCCGGGCTCCGCCCGGTGAACAGCAGGCCGCCGGTGGTACGCAGGCCCGCCACCAGCGGATGCCCGGCGTCGACCGGGTGGACGGTGTCGTAGTCGGCGTCCGTCCGAAGAGCAGCCAGGCTCTCGGGCAGATACGGGACAGCGGCGCCCAGTTGGTCGGACTGCGCCAGGTCGAGCACCACTCCGCCCGCCGAGACGAACTCCCGCAGCGATGCGCCGTGGGCGGAGGCGTACGCGGCGTATCGCGGGTCGTTGTTGGTGAAGCTGCCGAATGCGATGAGGTCCACCGGCTCGGGCTGCTGAGTCGCCGCCCGGGTGAGGTCCAGCGGTACGACGGTGACACCGGCCCGCCGCAGGAGTTCGGCCAGGCCCGTGGCCTTTGTCCACTGGTCGGTGTACTCGAGCACAGCGGCGCGCAGCGGGGTGCCGTCGGCCGCCGAGGCGGTCGCGGGAACCGTCACGGCCAGGGCAGCCGCGACGCCACCGGCCAGCAACAGCCTTCTGTCAATACCTACTTCAGCCATCTCTCGTCCTCCACTTCGGAACAGGTACGAGGGAAAGCTGGCAGTCCTGTGCACTCAACGCAAGACCTTGTCATTACAAGTTGCCGACTGTTCACCTCCCTCATGGGGGCGGCCATGTCGTTGCCGGGGCCATGTAGGGTCCGTCGCATGGCCACTCCTCTACACAGGTCCATCGCGGCCGAGCTGCGCCGTCGCATCCGCGGCGGTGCCATCCGCGTCGGCGGACCTCTGCCGTCCGAGGCTCAGTTGTGCGAGGAGTTCTCCGCATCGCGCGGACCCGTCCGGCAGGCACTCGCGACGCTGCGGGACGAGGGCCTGATCGGCGGCGGGCAGGGCAAACGGGCCACGGTGCTCGACGCCGTCGCGGCCCAGCCGTTCGAGTCGTTCCTGTCGTTCACACGACGCGCGGAGATGACCGGATACGTACCGGGACAGAAACTCCAGGAGATCGCGCTGCGCCGGCCCGGACCCGAGATCGCCGCGGCGCTCGAGATCGGCCCGGACGACCTCGCGGTACAACTGGTGCGGCTGCGGCTGCTCGACGGGCGCCCGGCGATGCTGGAGCGCATGACCTACGTCGAGCAGATCGGGCGGCCTCTGATCGATGCCGACCTGAACGCAGGATCGATCTACGCGCTGCTCACCGAGCAGGGGGTGGACCTGCACTCGGCCCGGCACACCTTCGACGCGGTCCCCGCCGACGCGACCGATTCACAGCTGCTCGACGTGCCCGAAGGCTTCCCTCTACTGCGGGAGCGGCGCGTGACCACCGACTCCCACGGCACGCCCATCGAGTGGTCCGACGACCGCTACCGCTCCGACATCGCCACGGTGACCGTGACGAATACCCGCAGCTCCCGCACCGCGATGCTGTGAGGTGTCACAGCACGCGGAGATACCTCACCACCGCACTGTGACCTTCACCGCCACGGTGTGACACCTCACCGCATACCGTGACACCTCACCGCGCCTGAGGTACGACTGCCACCCTCGGCGCGACCGCCACCCGCGCAGCCGCCACCGCCTCGTCGATACGGTCCAGCGGGTAGCGCCCCTCGACGAGTTCGGCGAACGGGTACGTGTCGTGGTGAACGGCCAGGAAATCCACCGCCGCCTGGAGGTCCTTCGGGGCGTAGTTGTGCACGCCCACCACGGTACGCAGGCCGCGCACCAGCCATTCGGGGTCCACCGCGACGGGCTCTCCGGGCGACACGGAACCGGCGAGCACCGCACGGCCGCCGACGGCCAGCGATGCGAGACAGGACTCCACCCCCTCGATCCGGCCCGACAGTTCAAGCGCCACATCGATGTCACCGCACGCCGCGCCGGCATCGCGGACCTCCGCCGCACCGAAGCGCACGGCCTGCGCCCGGCGTTCGGGGGCCGGGTCCACCGCCACCACATGCGCTCCGGACCGGGCGGCCATGGCAACGGCGGTGACACCGAGCATCCCCGCTCCGGTGACCAGCACGGACCGGCCGCTCAGCGGTCCGGCCGCCGCGAGCACCGCCGCCACGGTGGCGGTGGCGCACGAGGCAGGGCACGCCACCGGGTCCGGCAGCCCGTCCGGGACGGCGACGACGGCCGTGCCGGGCAACAGCAGGCAGTGCGTGGAGAACCCGCCGGTCAGCGGAGCGCTCTCGTCCAGTTGCTCGTGCCCGTACTTGCGCAGCCGCCGGCACTTCTGCGTCATGCCCCGCCGGCAGCGGTCGCAGTCACCGCACGAGGCGGTGACGGACCACACCACGCGCATGCCGGGCACCACTGGCGTGCCGTCGTGACAGTGCGGCTCGCCGCTGCCCACGGCGACGACGGTCCCCACCTGTTCGTGGCCCAGCACGGAGGGCGCCGGAGAGGGCCGCCGTCCACCGACGGTGTGCAGATCACTGCCGCAGACCGTCGCCAGGTCGATCCCCACCAGGATCTCGCCCGGACCGGGCGTGCGTGGCGTGAGGGTGGACACGAGGGAGAACGGCCGGCCGATGCCGTCCCAGCGGGCGTAGCGGACGTCGATGGCGTCTTCGAGAGAGGAGGTATGTGTCACGGCAGCCAAGCTGTCACGTCACGCCGCGCATCGACAAGACTTGTATAGATAAGTTTCGCGGTCCAGGGAGAACATTCGGTGAACCACGGGCATCGGTGAACTACAGGCGGACGAGCCACCTGTGTTCGCCGTGCCGTGACACCACCGTGCCAAGAGCCATCAGCAAGGCGAACGGGCAATGAGGCCCCTCCCGCACGATGTACGGGAAGGGCCTGGCTCCACTGTCGTCAGCGCGCCTCCGCCTCGGGCCCGGACGGGACTGGCGGGGCTCCGCCACCGATGAGGTCGTTCTCGTCGGCGGTGATGTCGGGGGCGTAGTAGTAGCCCCCCGCCGTTGCGGCGATCGCGGCTACGTCGGCTGAGACGTCTCGGTCATCGTTCATGCGGGCAGGCTAGGCGCCCACCTCACGCTCCGTACCGGAACAGCGCTCCGTTCCCCCGCCCGTGCGCGCGTCCACACTGCTGTGCGGACACGCACACGGCTCAGTGGGCGATGCCGTCGATCAGCTCGCGCGCGCCCTGGCGCAGCAGGGCCACGGCGACGGAGGTCCCGAGAGTTGCGGGGTCGAGGCGTCCGGCCCACTCGTGCGCGTTGAGGACCGTCTTGCCGTCGGGCGTGAACACCTTTGCGCGCACCGAGAGTTCGCCGTTTCCTTCGACCTGGGCGTACCCGGCGATGGGGCTGTTGCAGTGCCCTTGCAGGACGTGGAGGAACATGCGCTCGGCCGTCGTCTCACGGTGGGTGTCGGGGTCGCCGAGCGCGCTCACCAGGTCGATCAGGTCGGTGTCGTCCTCGCGGCACTGGAGGGCCAGGACCCCGGCACCGATCGGCGGGCACATGACCTCGGGTGACAGGATCTCGGTGATCACGTCGGTACGGCCGATGCGTTCCAGCCCGGAGACGGCCAGGAGCAGCGCGTCGGCCTCACCCGCGGCGAGCTTTTCCAGTCGGCGGTTGGCATTGCCGCGCATCGGTACGCACTCCAGGTGCGGGTGCGAGGCGGCGAGCTGGGCGATGCGGCGTACGGACGAGGTGCCGATTCGGGTCCCGGCCGGGAGCTGGTCGAGGTGCAGGCCGCCCGGGTGGATGAGGGCGTCACGGATGTCGTCGCGCTTGAGGAAGGCGGCGAACACGGTGCCGGCGGGCAGGGGACGGTCGGCGGGGACGTCCTTCACGCAGTGCACCGCGAGGTCGGCGTCCCCGGCGAGCAGCGCCTGGTCGACCTCCTTGGTGAACGCGCCCTTGCCCTCCACGAGGGCGAGGTCGCCCATCCACTTGTCACCGGTCGTCTTCACGGCGACAACCTCGGTGCGGGTGTCGGGGTAGAGCGCTGCCAGTTCGGAGCGGACGCGCTCCACCTGGGCGAGCGCCATGGGCGAGTCGCGGGACACGATGCGAATGAGATCAGCGGCCATGTCGCCCACGATAGACCGTCAGATACGGCTTCCGAGATTGCCGTTGGTCTTCGCGTACGGTGCGGTATGCGCATGCAGGCGATGACACAGACCTTTGACATGTCACCTGATACGTCACCGAAGCCGCGTCCGGCGACGTACAGCGCCGTTTCCACATCACTGGCCCTGCAGAAGGATCAAAGGCTGAGTGAGCTCGTGGACACCGCCGCACCACTCGGCTCGGGCATCGGTGGCCGGTCGGCGCTGCTGGAGGTCGCCGGCACGCCGGTCTTCGTGAAGCGAGTGCCGCTCACGGGAGTGGAGCAACTGCCGGATCACGTCCGGTCCACGGCGAACCTGTTCGAGCTGCCCACCTTCTGTCAGTACGGCATCGGCGGACCTGGTTTCGGGGCATGGCGGGAGCTTGCCGCTCACACCATGACCACGAACTGGGTGCTCGCAGGGCAGTACCAGGGGTTCCCCCTGATGTACCACTGGCGCGTCCTGCCGGACACGGCCCCGGCCCTTCCGGAGGAGCTGGCCGATGTGGAACGGGCCGTCGCCTACTGGGAAGGCGCTCCCGAGGTGCGTCGTCGTATCGAGGCGCTTCAGCGGTCTTCGGCGAGCCTCGTGCTGTTCCTGGAGTACATCCCTCAGACGCTGCACGAGTGGCTCACCCAGCAGGTGCGAGCCAGTGACGACATTGCCGGCCGGGCCTGTTCTCTGGTGGAGAAGGAACTGGAGGCCGGTACCTCCTTCATGAATGAACGAGGTCTCCTCCACTTCGATGCCCATTTCCAGAACATCCTGACCGACGGCCGGCGCCTCTACTTCACCGACTACGGTCTGGCCCTTTCATCGAGTTTCGACCTGTCGCCCTCCGAGGCCGACTTCTTCGAGAGACACAGCACCTACGACCGCGCTTACACGCTCAGCTACTTGGTGAACTGGCTGATCACCGGCCTGTACGGGTACGAGCGGGCGGAGCGCGAGGCGCTGATACGCGCATGCGCCGAGGGGAAGCGCCCTCCGGCGGGGCCTCCGGAGGCCATGGCGATCCTCACCCGTCACGCACCGCTCGCGGCAGTCGTGACGGACTTCTACGGCAAGCTGCAGGACGAGAACCGGAGTACCCCGTACCCACTCGGGACGATCCGCCGGATACTCGCGCAACGCCGCAACTGAGCTGGAAGGCCTGTTTGAAAGTGGGCTTCGGCCGTCACCTCTTGTCCATCCAGGCCACCGTGGTCCGCGTCTCGCGGAGTCGCCAGCCCGCCGGTGTCCGCACTGCGGTGCAGGCCAGGCGCAGGCCGCTTGTCAGGTGGGGCGCCTGGCCGTCGCGGTAGAAGTACACGAGCGAGTTCCCCGAGGCGGCCGCCTGGTCGCCGTTGACGTCCACCAGCAGGTCAGTGGTCACGTGCTGGGTGTACTCCCCCTCGACCTCGGCCTGTCGCATGAAGCCGACGAGCTTGTCGAGGCCGTGGATCTCGCCCGAGCGCGGCGAGTGCCCCACCACATCGTCGGTGAAGACGGTGCCTGCGTCCCCCCACCGCTTCTCGTCCAGCAGAAGCGCGAAGCGGGCGAACAGGTCGGCGATCTCGATACGGTCGGCGATCAGGGTGCTCGTGGGCATGATATTTCCATTTCGTTGGTGAGTCCAACATTGGCGTCGCCAACCATACAGAGATTCATTGGCCGCGCCAACGATGTATCGTGACTGGCGTGAAAGAGACCCCCGCACACCTGACCGCGAAGCCGAGCTGGCTGCTGACCCAAGTGGCGGTGCACGCCCACCGGTTGGCGTCCGACGGCTTCGCCGAGGTGGGTGCGCGCGGATACCACTACCGGATCCTGGCCGCGCTGGAGGAGTTCGGGATGGCCAGCCAGGCCGAGCTCGGCCGACGGTGCAGCATGGACCGCAGCGACGTCGTGGCGGCGATCAACGAACTGGCCGAGCAGGGGTGCGTCGAGCGGACGCCGGACCCGGATGACCGAAGGCGTAACAGGGTGACCCTCACCACGGCGGGCCATCGGCAACTGCGACGCATGGACCGAGCGCTCGACAGCGTGCAGGACGACCTGCTGGAACCGCTTTCGGCCGAGGAGAGGCAGACCTTGACCCGCCTGCTCACTCGACTGCTCACTCACCACCAAGGGACCTAGGCTCCGGGCCGGATGCGCTACAACCCCCGGGCGAACGGATTGCCGTGCCCGGGGAGCTGACCACCCGGCGGCACATACCGCAGCCGCCCACTCCGGTCGGTCACCGGTGTGAACCCGGCGGCGAGCAGCCGGGCGGCGCACCTGGCTCCGTAGCGTCGGTTGACGACGACCCCGACGGGAACGAGGGCCATGAGAACGGCCCATGCGATGCCGGCGATGACGACGGCGGCGAGGTCCGCACCGAGCTTGAAGCCGAGGCCCACGGCGAACGCGGTGAGGCCGAAGCCCGTGAGCCCTATCAGCTGCTTCTCGGTGTTCTTGGTGGCGAGGTCGAAGTTGATACGAGCCCTGAGAAGCTCGACGTCGTCGGACACGAGGGGCGGCAGCGAGACCCCGTCACTCGCGTTCGGATACCGTGCCCGGTTCTGCGTGGCGCGCGCCTGGGCCTGCGGCCCGGGATCAGGCACGATCAGCATCACGAGCCCGTGACCCTGCGGCCCGCCGCCCTGCCGGACGTCCGCGTACTCGTACCCGAACTGCTGGGCGACGAAGGCGAGTCGGGCGAGCTTCTTCATGGACGCCATCGCACTGGTGACGTGAACGGGCTCCCCGCTCGCCATCTGCCGCAGCATCTTCCGCGCATGCCGCTTACTCACTTGTGCCCCCCATCACTCACACCCCAGGCAGGTTTTCACAACCGCGTGCCCAGCCCAAGCAGCACGGGGGGATCGAGTGTGGCGAAAAATCGCCTTGTGCTCGATTAGCTGGGCACCCCTTCAGTCCGCCGTAAGGTTAGGCTAACCTTACGGTGTGAATGTTGGTGAAGAGATCTCCGCGGACAGACGTCCCCGCGGTCATGAACTGTCGGCCATGGGTGTCACCGTGGCGTACGACGGCGTCGACGTCGTACACGAAGCGTCGTTGACGCTGCGGGCCGGCGAAGTGACCGTCCTGGTGGGGCCGAACGGCAGCGGGAAGTCGACGCTGCTACGCACCGTGGCCCGTCTGCAGCGTCCCAGGTGCGCCACGCTCGTCATCGACGGCGACACCGACGGCCTCGCGCTGACCCCACGTGAGTTCTCACGGCACGTGGCCCTGCTGACACAGGGGCGCCCCACGCCCAGCGGGCTGACCGTGCGGGACGTCGTCGAGTTCGGCCGCTACCCGTACCGGGGCCGCTGGGGCAGGACGGACCCGGGGGGCCGGGCCGCCGTGGACCGTGCGCTCGCCATGACAGGCGTCGAGGAACTCGCCGACCGCGGTGCCGAGCACCTCTCCGGAGGGCAGCTTCAGCGGGTGTGGCTCGCCGGCTGCCTCGCCCAGGAGACCGGCGTACTGCTCCTCGACGAGCCGACCACCTACCTCGACCTGCGGTACCAGGTCGAACTCCTCGACCTCGTACGCGACCTCGCGGACGACCACGGGATCGCCGTCGGTGCCGTCCTGCACGACCTCGACCAGGCCGCGGCCGTCGCCAACCGGATCGTGCTGCTCAACGCGGGACGGATCACCGCCGACGGCCTCCCCGAGGACGTACTGACACCTGAGCGGCTGACCGACACGTACGGCATTCGCATCGAAGTCGACACCGACCCCCTCACAGGCCGGCTGCGCACCCGCGCGATCGGCCGGCACCACACGCGCAGCGAAAGGCTCAAGACCACCTCATGAGACGCCTCATCCTCACCGCCGCAGCCGCCACCGCGGCGGCGCTCACCCTGACCGCCTGCGGGACGACCGAGCCCGTCGCCGACGACGCGAAGAAGAAGACGGCCGAGCGCATCACGCTCACCGACGCATCCGGCGCGAAGGTGCAGCTCGACGGGCCCGCCAAGAAGGTCGTCGGAACCGAGTGGAACGTCGTCGAGAGCCTGATCTCCCTGGGCGTCGACCCGGTCGGCGTATCCGACGTCAAGGGGTACCAGACCTGGGACACCGCGGTCCCGCTCAAGAACGAGCCCAAGGACATCGGCACGCGCGGCGAGCCGAGCATGGACACCATCGCCGCCCTGTCGCCGGACCTGATCGTCGCCACCACCGATCTGCCGCCGGCCGCCGTGAAGCAGCTGCGCAAGGTCGCCCCGGTCCTGGAGGTACGGGCGGCCGACGCCGCCGACCCGATCGGGCACATGAACGAGACCCTCGACCTCATAGGGAAGGCCACCGGCACCACGGAGCAGGGCGAGAAGCTCAAGGAGCAGTTCGAGGCGAAGGTCGCCGAGGGCAGGAAGGCCCTCGCCGACGCCGGTCTCGCCGGTACGAAGTACGCCTTCGCCGACGGCTATGTCGTCTCCAACCAGGTCTCGATCCGGCCGTACACCAGCGGTTCGCTCATCGGGGCGGTCAACGAGAAGATCGGTCTGAAGAACGCCTGGACGGTCAAGGGCGACGAGAGCTACGGGCTCGCCTCCACCGACGTCGAGGGACTCACCAAGCTCGGCGATGTGGAGTTCGCCTACATCGGCAGCGACGGCGACAAGAACAGCACGCCGTTCGCAGGCGCCCTGGCGAAGGACTCCGTGTGGAAGTCGCTGCCGTTCGTGAAGAAGGGCAACGTCCACCGGCTGCCCGACGGCATCTGGATGTTCGGCGGACCCGGGTCGATGAGCGCGTACATCGACTCCGTCGTCGAGGCGCTGACGAAGTAACACCATGGCCGTCACCGCAACAACTACCGCCACCCGTCCATCGGCGGCCACGTCCCGGACGGGCGCGGCCGCGGTGACGGCCGCTCTTGTCCTCCTCGTCGCGGGCCTCGCGCTCGTCGACATCACCCAGGGCACCGCCGCTGTCGGCGCGCCCGAGGTGTGGAAGGCGCTCACCGGCCGGGCCGACCCCGACGACGCGTCCGTCATCATCGCCTCCCGGCTGCCGAGGATGGCCGCGGGGCTGCTCGTCGGGGCCGTGCTCGCGATGGCGGGCGCCGCCCTGCAGGCGGTCAGCCGCAACGTACTGGCCTCCCCCGACACCCTCGCGGTGAACGCCGGTTCCTACCTGGCCCTCGGGCTGGCCACCGTCACCGGCGTCTCGCTCCCGCTGCTCGCCTCCTCCGGCATCGCCTTCGCCGGCGGCCTCGCGGCGGCGGCCGTCGTACTCGGCCTGTCGGGCCTGGGCACGGCGACCGTCCGGCTCGTCCTCGCCGGCAGCGCCCTCACCCTCGGACTCACCGCCGTCACCGAGGGACTTCTTCTGCTGTTCCCCGAGCAGACGGAGGGCCTCTACCGGTGGAACCAGGGCAGCATCTCCCAGAACGGGTTCGACGGTGTGCTGCAGATGGCGCCGATCGGCGTCGCCGCTCTCGTCGGGCTGCTCCTCCTGGCCCGCCGGATGGACGCCCTGGCGCTCGGCGAGGACGCCGCCCGCGGCCTCGGCGTCCCGGTCCGTTCCACCAGGATCACAGGGGTGGTGCTGGCGGCGCTGCTCTCCGCGGCGGCCGTCACACTCGCCGGACCGATCGGCTTCGTCGGCCTGTGCGCCCCCGCCCTCGTGCGCGCCCTCGCCCACCGGGTACGCGCCTTCAACCGGGCGCGTGCGAGCCTTCCGGTCGCGGGCCTGATCGGCGCCGGGCTGGTGCTCGGCTCGGACGTGCTCCTGCGCGCCATCGTGCCGCCGGACGTCGCTGTCGCCGTGCCGACGGGCGTCGCCACCAGCCTCGTCGGCGCGGTGTTCCTGATCGTCATGGCCACGCGGGTCCGGGACGGCTCGGAGGCACCCGCGGCCGACCGGCTGCGCATCAGGAGCAGGACCGTCTTCCTCACCACCACAGCGGTCCTGGTGGCCGTGCTCGTCGGCGTCACCATCGCCGCCGTGCTGCTGGGCGACAGCAAACTGCTGCTGGGCGACGTGATGAACTGGGCCCAGGGCAGGGCGGGACGGACGGTCGGCTTCATCCTCGACACCCGGGTGCCCCGGGTCCTCGCGGCGCTCCTCGCGGGCGGCGCTCTCGCGCTGGCCGGGACGCTCGTCCAGGCCGTGACCCGCAACCCGCTGGCGGAGCCCGGCATCCTGGGCGTCTCCGGCGGGGCCGCGCTCGGCGCCGTACTCCTCGTGACGACGGTGCCTGCGGCCGGGTCGTGGGGTGTGGCCGGTGCCGCGTTCGCGGGCGCCGCGATCAGTTCCCTCGTCGTGTTCGGACTCGCCGCGAGAGGGGGGTTCCAGCAGAACCGGCTCGTTCTCGTCGGGTTCGGCGTCGCCACCGGGACCGCCGCGCTGATCAGCCTGCTGATCGTCCTCACGGACCCGTTCAACGCGACGAAGGCGCTGACCTGGCTGTCGGGCTCCACCTACGGGAGGGCCCTGCCGGACGTGGTGCCGCTCGCGGCCGTGCTCACCGCGGGCGTGTTCGTCGCGGTGCTGCGTCGTACCGAGCTCGACCTCGTATCGCTCGACGAGGACACCCCGAGGCTCCTGGGCCTCGACCTGGTGCGGGGACGCCTGGGCTTCCTCGTGCTGAGCGTCCTGCTCAGCGCCACCGCGGTGGCAGCCGCGGGCACGATCGGCTTCGTGGGGCTCGTGGCACCGCACGCGGCGCGGGCCCTGGTGGGCCGCCGGCACGCCCGGGTGGTGCCCGTCGCGGTGCTCCTGGGCGCCGTACTCGTCTGCACCGCGGACCTGTTGGGCCGAACGGTGATCGCGCCGTCCCAGCTGGGCGCCGGGCTGATGACCGCGGTGATCGGTACGCCGTACTTCCTCCATCTGCTGATGCGAGGCCGCCGGTAGGGCGTGTACGCCGTCCCTGACGCCGAGGAAGCCGGGAGCCCGAGCGGGCTCTCCGGCTTCCTGGCGCACTAGGGACCCGCGTGCACCTGACAGGCCCACAGGCTCGGGGTCTTGGGGTACGTGTCGCGCAGCGCGCGCACGGTGGAGTGCAGGGCCTCGGCCGCCCGGTCCACGTCCAGCGCTCCGTCGCCCGCGCTCAGGGTCTCGTACACGCCCTGGGCGACCCGCGCTCCGATCGTGTCGTCGACGTGCCACAGCGAGCCGACGACATGGGGGAAGCCCGCGATCTGGAGTGCGCTGACGATGTGGACGGCCTCGTCGGCGAGTTCGGGGCTGGTCTTCAGGGTGTCGCAGGCGGAGAGGTACGCGAGCCGGGCCGACGGCAGCCTGAGCCGGGCGAGGTCGCGGACTGTCAGCGGGCGTTCGTCGTGATCGTGCAGGACGAGCCGGCTGCCTGACGGGCGTTCGAGGTCGCCGAGTGCGTGGCAGGCGAAGTGCACGTAGGCGTGGCGGGGCAGGGCGGAGACGACCGCGGCGTGCGTGGCGGCGGTGTCCGCCAGCTCCGCGGCGCCGGGCAGCAGCCGGGCGAGGTGCTCCGCCTCGCGGCGGGCGCCGGGCAACGGGGCCTGTCCGGCGGCCTGCGCGACGCTGACGACGAGCGTTCCGGTGCCCGCTGGGCGGGCGACGCGCTGCCGGGCGTGGTGCAGGGCGCGCAGCGTGGGTGTGTACGAGGAGACCACCCGGTCGAGCGCGCCGGGCGCGCCGTCGGCGGGGGCCGCCGCGTGCAGCGGCAGTGTGCCCAGTGCGCCGCCGGGCGACAGCCACACGCGGGGCAGAGGTCCGGCGGGTGCGGGCTGGACGCCCAGGTGGTCGAGGACGGGTCCGGTGACCGCCTCCCACAGCCAGGCGAGCGTGTCCCGGACGACCTGCTGGGCGCGCTGCGACTGTTTGCGGGAGGTGCTGGGCGCCTCGATGCAAACCAACGCGTCCTCGAAGGTCTGCCGGCGCGCCGCCGTTGTCCGTGGATCGAGCCCCGGCAGCGGTACGGCGTCGATGGAGCGCCCGGTGACGACCAGTGCGTCGCTGCCGTACGGGGAGACGTTGACGAGGACCACCGGTCCCGCCGTGGCCGTCGCGCGCAGTTCGCTCCCCTCCCACTCCCGTACCGGACGCAGCAGGCCGAGCTCGGGGTGCTCGGCGCGGATCCGCCTCGTGAGGTCCCGCCATTCGGTGGCCAGTTGCTGGCGGCGGTCGGCGTGGGTGTCGGACATGCCCGAGGTGCCTTCGCCGCGTGGCTCCTCGCTCGGCCCGGCCCCGCTGTCGGTCGCCGTGTCGAGGGCGTCGCGGAGTTCCTCGAAGCGGTCGGCGAGGTGCGGGGAGGTCTCCCGGAGCCGGGTCAGATCGCTGTCGGCGTCGAAGGCGTGGGACAGCAGTACGCCCCTGGCCTGTTCGAGGAGGCCCACGGCCAGCTCGGACCGGCCGCAGCGCACCGCGCAGGCGGCCGCGGCGGCGCCCAGTCCGACGGTCCGGCTCAGCAGGAACTCCTGGTCGTCGCGGACGATATGGCGGGGGGCGACGAGGTGCAGCAGGTCGACCGCCGTCACATAACCGTCCAGAGCACGGTCCCAGACGCCGAGTCCGGCCCAGACATCGCCCCAGGACCTGGCGGCGTACAGGCGCTCGGAGGGCGGACACTGCTGCTCCAGTGCCGCAGCCCGGAACACGTCGGCCGCCTCCGCCGCGCCGGCGGCATCGGTGCGACGGCCGCGACCGATGGCCCTTGCCCACAGGACGCTGGCGAGGTTCATCAGGCGCAGCGTGCGCCTCGCGTGGCCGGGAGGGGTGATGTCGACGGCACGGCGGTACAGCGCCACCGCCTCGTCCCTGACTGCGGAGGAGACCATGGCGCGCAGGCTCGACATCCGGGCACCGGCGGCCACCTCAAGGGCACCGGGCAGGTCGGGCGAGTCCGCGGGCAGCGCCGCGATCACCGCGTCGGCCAGATCGCGGGCCTCCCGTGCGTCACTGGGCCGGTTCGCCACCTGGCAACGGGTCATCAGGGCCATGGCCAGGTTGTGGCGCCGGCGGGGCAGCAGGGGGTCGCCCGCCGGGGTGAGGGCGAGTGCCTCCCGGAAGAGCCTGATCGCTTCGTCGAGCTGGGCGGCCGGGTCGGCGGCACGCCTGAAACCGGTCATCAGGCTGATCGCCGTGGAGCCGAGCAGCGTCGCGCGGTGCGCCGGGCCGAGGCCGGGCAGCTCCGCTGCCTTCCGTCGGGATTCCTGGGCCTGCCGCAGATCCTCACCGTCCCCGATGAGCTGGTGGCGCAGGCCCAGAACCATGCCGAGGTTGAGCAGCCGCACGCCCAGAATCTCGTGCCCCTCGGGGGTCAGCGCCACCGCCTCCCGGCATGCCTGGACCGCCTCGTTGATGTCCTCCGCCTTTCCGAAACTCTGGTAGCTCCTGCTCAGCACCATGCCCAGATCGCTGAGCGCGACGGGCAGCTCCGGATGGTTCCGCGGCAGGAGCGCCACGGCCGTCCGCAGGAACCGCAAGGCTTCGGCCAGGTCCGTGCTGTATCGCTGCGGATCCAGGAAGTACCGGGTGTGCAGGGCCATCGCGGGGGCGAGCAGCCGTGGCGCCGTGCGCCTCGTCATCTCCCCGGTCCCGGTGACCACGGCGGACAGATGCGTGATCGCCGCATCCAGATCGGTCCGGTCGCCGCCCAGTGTGAAGCGAGCGCGCAGCGCGTTGCCCAGGGCGCTGCGTACGAGGAGGGTCTGCTCCCGGTCCTGGGACACGCTCAGTGCCCGGGTCAGTACGTCGACCGCCTCCTGCAGATCCTGCGTCCGGCCGGTGCGCTGGCACCGCAGGACGAGCGCGAGGCCCAGGTTGCGCCCTGCCGCCGAGGGACCCTCCGGATCGTCGGGCGCGGCCCGGCGGAACAGCTCCACGACCTCGTCGTACTCCTCGCGGGTGCCTCCCTCCCGCTGCCGGAGAGCCATCAGCGCGCTGCCCAGGGTGCTGAGGCATTGGGCGAGGTGCGGGCTGTGTGCGGGCAGTTGGGCCAGTACGTCACGTGCGAAGCCGACCGCTTCGTACAGGTAGTCCGGGTCGTACGACAACCAGTAGCGGTCCAGGAACTGGATGCTCAGGTTGCTGAGGGTGAGTAGCCGGTCGGGCGAGCCGGCCGGTATGCGCTTGAGGGTGCGGTGCGTGAGAAGGATCGCCGCATCGGTGTCCCCGTCGGCGCCGGATCCCTCCCCGCTCGAAAGGGACAGCGCGTGTTGCAGACCGGCGATCCGGGTCGCGTAGGCGGGGTCGTGCTCCGGCGTCGCGAGGACGGCGAGGCTGCCCATCGCGATCGCCAGGACGAGCTGCGCCTCACGTGTGGGAGCCATGGTTTCCAGCCGTACGGCCAGCTCGTAGAGGCGGAGGTCGTCTTCGGAGGTGTCCGGGGGCGGGCTGTGCTGCTCCCCCTCGGCCGCGATCATGGCCGCGACACACTCGGCCTGCCACTCGGCGGCATGGTCGGCGTCCGCCGGGTCGGGGTGGATGGACGGGTCGGTCGCCGCATAGCCGTCCGCCAACTGCGTGGGTACGAGGCCGGGATCGGCCACCCACACCGGGAAGAGCAGAGTGCCGGCCATGCTTCCGTGGATGGTGCTCTGCCAGCCGGTGGAGGCCGCCGCGCGGGCGAGGCAGAGCCAGCCGGCGACATGGCGGGCCTCCATGTCGGTCCTGGTATCGGCGGCCCGCAGAAGTGTCCGGAGTTCGGCATCCGCGTCGGGGGCGAACACCACATCCGCGGGCACACTCCCCTCCGCGGTCATCGCTCGTGCGACGCGTGCCCGTATCGCCTTTACGAACCGGTCCCGTTCGTCCTTCACCTCGTCGCTCCCCCTGCTGTCGGCGGCAGTTGCGGGCCGACTCACCCTCAACTGTGGTCGTTGTACGGCACAATTGGAGCATGACCGTATCGCCCGGCATCCCCGAACTCACCCGCAAGACGGCCGCGTTGTGCGAGCTGTTCAGCTTGCCCAGGGACATGCGCCTGCCCGGGGTCCAGGAGGCGGCCGAGCGCACCAGGGACCTGCTGCGGTCGGGGGCGGGCGCCGATGAACTCGCGGCCTGCTACGACGAACTCGACCACGCATTGCGCCTGGCCGGAGAAGCTCGCGGGCTGGCAGGGTACGGGCGAGGCGCGACGGCACCCGGCCTCGCGGCCCACACCAAGGTGGCCGGATGCCCGGGACCGGCACGCTGCAGCCGGCTCGAAGTGGTCCGCTTCCGACTGCCCCCCGCGCACTGCGCCATCAACGACGCGCGCATGCACAAGGTCCGACTGGACCCCGAGCAGTGACCACCCCGACCACCCCCGGCAGCGCGACCCCATGAACCCACTTCTCGCCACCCTGGGCGGCAAGCTGACCGAGCGCTGGCTGAATCTGCTGGTGCTGCCCGGCGCCCTGTTCCTCGCCGTGGCGGCCGTCGGCACCACGCTCGGGCACCGCCACTGGCACGACGTCGACCGGCTGCGCACCACCCTGGACGATCTGGCCGCGCGCCCCGCCGTGGACAGGACCGGCACGGCCGCGCTCCTGGTGGCGCTCGTGCTGCTCACCGCGGCAGCGGCGTCGCTCACCGCGCAGTTCCTCGGCAGTGCGATCGAGCAGCACTGGCTACGGTTCGGCCGGGACCCGCTCTCGCGTGCCCTCACCGCACGGCGTGAGCGCCGATGGAAGGAAAGAGATGCGAGGGTCGAGGACACGATCGCGCACGCCGGCCCGACCGGCGTGGCAGTGAACGGCGCGGTGACGATTCCGCGAGGCACATGGGAACGGATCCAAGCCCTGACCGAGGCTCGCGACCGCATCGCGCTGGGCAGGCCGACCCGCCCCACCTGGTACGGCGACCGCATGCAGGCGACGGCGGACCGCGTCGACGCCGCCTACGGCGTGGACCTCGCCGCCCTGTGGCCGCGCCTGTGGCTGATCCTCCCCGAACCCGCCATAGGTCAGATCCAGTCGGCCCGTGACTCCTTCACCGCCGCGGCCCGCCTCGCCGCCTGGGCGGTGGGCTACGCCCTGCTCGCCTGCTGGTGGTGGCCGGCCGCGCTGGTCGCCATCGGCTGCGCGGTGGTGTCCCGTTCACGTGCCCGCAGCGCGCTCGGCGCGCTCGCGGGCCTCATCGAGGCGGCCGTGGACGTACACGGCCGGGAACTGGCCACGCGCGTCGGCCTGATCGCACCGGACACGGCGGGACTGCTGTCCCGTGACACGGGAGACGGGATGTCCGAGGTGTTCAGGAAGACCGACTGAAGAACGGCGAAGGATCCCGGTCATCGCGACGGCGCCCACCGGGCAACGCAATAGTCGGCAACTCCCCGGGCGGCCCCGTCGCCGAAGCCGGCTGGGGGGACGCCCGGGGCGCCGGGTATGCCTTAGACGATGTCGGTCAACAGCTCCGCGAAGAGCTGCGGCCGACTGAAGTAGCCGACGTGTGAGGCGGCCAGGGTGTGCACGTCGAAGGGATTGTGCGGGGTCAGCACGTCCGCTTTGCGGATCATGTAGTCCTGCACGGCCGGGGTGAGGCCGCGGTCATCCGAGAGACGGACGTAGGTGTGCGGGACACGTCCCCAACCGTCGGCCCGGACCAACGCTCCCGGTTCCAGCACCGAGTAGTTCTCGTCCGGGTCCATGGAGTCCAGCAGCAGCCGGAACTGGTGGTCGGTGGAGTCGGCCATGATGGCGGCCTTCAACTGCGCGAACAGCGCCGGATCGGCGTGGGCACTGCGCCAGTTCAGCCGGGCGACACCGGGATCGGGCACGTCCGGCACGGTGATCCGCGCCGCCGCGGCGTCCAGCAGGTTGTCGTCGACCACGTCCCACGGCTCGGTGAGCATGGCCGGGTCGCTGAGGCAGAGCGCGGAGAGGTAGACCACGCGGTCGAGCAGTTCCGGTGCGGCGTTGGCGACGGCACTGATCGTCAGCCCGCCGAGGCTGTTGCCGACCAGGACGACCGGACCCCGTCCGGCGAGCCGGCGCAGGGTGTCGACCACATGGCGCACGTTGTCCTGCAATGTGACATCGCGCAGCGGAGAGGGGGCGGCGGCCAGCGCCGCGAGGTCCTGGGGCTGCCTGTAGTAGGCGGCTGGGGCTGCGGCACGGTCGCCGTGGCCGGGCAGGTCAACGGCGTGCGAGCCGTACCCGAGCAGAGCCAGCTCGTTCTGCAACGGGCCCCAGGCCCGGGCGTTGCTGGAACCGCCGTGAACGAATACGAAAGTGGGGCGCGAGATTGCGCGCATGGTGAAGATCCTCGTCATCCAGAAGCGAACGGTGGACGTAGGACCAGGTGCCGGCAACGGCTGACACCACGGTCAGTGCGTCGACCGGGTGCGGATGGCCTGCCAGTTATGGATGACGGAATACATGATGATCACAATACCGGATGCCACGCCCTTGGTTGCCCCGGGCCGAGTCGTCATTCCGTCCCGGATTGCGTGCGCCGGGCGTAGGCGCGGGCGGCCCGGGCGCGGTCTCCGCAGCGGATCGAGCACCAGTGCCGACGGCCGTGGCGAAGCAGGTAGCGGTTGCAGGGGGCCGAACCGCAGGCGGTGAGGCGCTCCGCGTCAGCGCCCGTGAGGAGGTCGGCGGCGTCGGCGGCGAGCGTCGCGAGGGCATGGTCGACGATCGCGGTGGTGGGGTGAGGGGTCGCGCGGTAGGGGCCGTTCACCGGGTCCCACTGCAGGAGCGGAGCCGTGGAAACCCGGGTCATCGCGTCATTGACGGCGGCGACGGCAGCCGGGAGGGCGGGAAGCCCTGCGGCGCGGGACGCGAGCAGCGACCTGATCTGTTCGCGCAGCGAGCGCAGCTGCGACGCACACATTTCCTGCATGCCGGCGTCGACCGGGGCGAGGCCACGTCGCGTCAGCCATTGGTTCGCCTGCGCAGGGGTGCCGAGGAGATCCACCGTATGCCCGCCGGGCAGCGATACGGAGCTGTTGGCGAGAGCAAGGGAGGGGTGCTCGTCCTCGCCCTGCACGGGCGGCACTGCGGGTTCTTCCGTCACGGACTCCTTCATAGTCCTCATGGTACGGCTTGCCTGCAACCGTGAGAAATGGCTACAGTCACCTCACGGTTCATCCGCAAGCTATCCGTGAGGTGCTTCTCCGTGTCTTCGCTCCCCGTAACGGCCGACCAGTTCCCGATCCACGTTTTCGGCGGCCCGACCGCTCTCTTCGAGTACGGCGGCCTGCGCTTCCTGACCGACCCCACCTTCGACGGCCCCGGCGACTACCCCTCGGCCGGCCCGACCCTGACCAAGACCCACCCCTCGGCCACCGGCCCGGCCGACCTCGGCCCCATCGACGCAGTCCTGCTCTCGCACGACGAGCACGCCGACAACCTCGACCACTCCGGCCGCGCCCTGCTCGCCGACATCCCGCTGACCCTCACCACCCCCAGCGCCGCTCAGCGCCTCGGGGACAAGGCCACGGGGCTGGCCGACTGGGAGTCCGTCGACCTGAACCGCCCCGACGGCGGCACGGTCACCGTCACCGGCGTACCCGCGATCCACGGCCCCGGCACCCACGAGGAGATCGAGCCGATCTCCGGCCAGGTCGTCGGATTCGTCCTGACCGGGGACGGCCTGCCCACCGTCTACATCAGCGGCGACAACGCCTCGCTCGACGCGGTCAAGGAGATCGCCGAACGCTTCGCCACCATCGACACCGCCCTCCTCTTCGCCGGAGCCCCCCGCTTCCCCATACTCTTCGACGGCGCGCTGATCGTCCTGGACAGCGTTCAGGCCGCCCAGGCAGCCCAACTCCTCGACGCGCGCCGTGTGGTACCCGTCCACTACGACAGCTGGGCCCACTTCACCGAGGGCCGCGACGAGCTGACAGCCGCCTTCACCGCTGCGGGCCTGGCCGATCGCCTGGACTGGGGACAGCGCGCCTGAGCCGTCAGGACGGGGGCACCACGGACCACCGATTCGGGCGCGGGAGCAGGCTGTTGAGTGCCCTTGGCATCACCCGACCGCCCCTGTCCCGTCCTGCCCTGCCCCATCCCGTCCCGTCACATCCCTCAAGGAATGATGACGACCTTGCCCCGGGTCCGGCCGGCTTCACTGAGGCGGTGGACATCCGAGAGGGCGGCCAGCGGGTGCGACTCGCTGACGTCGATGGTGACCAAACCAGCGTCGACGAGTTCCACAAGAGCCGTCAATTGCGCCACATCGTTCCGGACGACCATGTGCATCGCAGTCACCCCGGCGTCGACAGGAGACCGGAGCGGGGTCGCGATCGAGACGATCCGCCCGCCCGGCCGCACCAGCGACGGGAGAGCCGCGACGGCCGGTGGGCTCAGCGGGACCAGATTCAGCAACGTGTCCACCGGGCTGTCGAGCACGTCACCGACCGGCGTGGCCGTGTAGTCGATCACAAAGTCCGCCCCTTGCCGCCGGACGGTCTCGGCGCTTCGAGCACTGGCCGTGGCGATCACCTCGGCCCCGGCGTACTTGGCGAGTTGCGTCACGAAGCCGCCGATACCCCCGCCCGCACCGTTGATCAGAATCCGCTGCCCTGCGGCTGCCTTCCCGTGCTCGAACACCGCCTGCCACGCCGTCAGACCGGCAAGGGGAAGGGCCGCCGAGTGCGCGAGAGGTACGGATTCCGGCGCCGCGACCAGCGCGGCGACGGGCGCCCGTACGTACTCCGCAGCCGCACCCGCGCTGTCGAGCCACCCGATGACACGGTCGCCGACGGCATACTCCTCCACGCCCGCGCCGACCTCGGCGACCGTACCGGCGACATCCCATCCGAACGTGTAGGGCAGGTCCACGGGGAGGAATGTCTGCAGCAGCCCGGCACGCAGCGCGGCCTCGGTGGGATTGAACGAGGTGGCGGCGACACGGACAAGCACCTCACCAGGCGCGGGGTTCGGCCGCGGAACGCTTTCGTAGCGGATCACGGAGGCATCGCCGTATTCATGGATTCGTGCGGTCTTCATCGTCATGCACCGAACCTACGACCGGCCATGGAGACGATCCATGCTCCAAACTGCCGATTTCATACGCGTACGTCTCACGGCTGACGCCTCACGCGGATACTCTCCCCTCATGGATGTACTGAGTGACGTGATCGCGGTGACTAGGACCGGCCGGCCCCGGTCGGCGCACGTCCGGTGGCATGCCCCGTGGGGGCAGGAGTTCGCCCCCGTCCCGGGGTCGGCCGGCTTCCAGGTGATCCTGCGGGGCTCCTGCTGGCTGCTGCCCGCAGACACGGAGCCGGTCCCGTTGGGCGAGGGCGACATCGTGTTCCTGCCTCACGGCACGGGGCTCGCTCTGGCCGACAGCCCCGAAACGGCGACGGCACCCGCCTGCGGTCCCACCGATCCCCGGCTGTCCGATTCCTGCGCGTCGGACAGTGTCGACCGGAGCGGAGACGGTGGCCCGGTCACCGTGGTGCTCTGCGGGGCGTACGAGCTCGACCCGTCCCGTACGCATCCGCTGTTGCGCACACTGCCGGACCTGATCCACCTGCCGGAACACGCGGGCCGCCGAACGAAGTTGCGCTCGGCCGTGGCGCTGCTGGCTGCCGAGGTGGAGAACCCGCGCCTGGGGTCTGACGCGGTGGTGCCTGCCCTCCTGGACACGCTGCTGCTGTACATCCTGCGCACGTGGTTCGACGAACAGCCGGCCCAGGACAGCCCGGCCGGCTGGGCCTCGGCACTCAACGACCCGCCGGTCACCGCCGCCCTCCACGCCATCCACCGGGAACCCGCGGCGCCGTGGACCGTGGCGAAACTCGCTGCGGAGGCGGGGCTCTCCCGGGCAACGTTCGCCAGACGATTCGCCTCCCTGACCGGACAGCCACCCCTCGGCTACCTGACCTGGTGGCGGATGACCACGGCAGCACGTGCCCTGCGGACCTCGGACGCACCACTGAGATCCATCGCGGCCCAGGTGGGCTACGCCTCCGAGTTCGCCTTCGCCACCGCGTTCAAGCGCACGCACGGGACAGCACCTGGCACGTACAGACGCAGGAGCTGAACCCGGCGCTGCCGGTGCCGGCGGCCTACGATCACGGGCATGGTCAAAGGGGTGATGTTCGACTTCTCCGGCACGCTGCTGCGTATCGAGTCGACGAAGGAGTGGCTCAGCGCTGTCCTGACGGAGGCTTCCGTCCCTGCGTCAGGCGAGGAGTTCACCGATTGGGTACGGCAACTGACGGAGTACGGAGCGCAGCCCGGCGGATCTGCACCCCTGCGCGTTCCCGCACACCTCGAAGGGCTCTGGCACGAACGGGATCTGAGTGCTCATCAGCATCGCGCGGCCTTCACCGGGTTGGCCTTGGAGGCCGGGCTGCCGCGTGCGGAGCTGGCGCAGGCACTGTACGACCGCCACATGAGGCCCGCCGCCTGGCGGCCCTACCCCGACACCGAATCAACGTTGCGGGAACTGCGACGACGCGGGATCCGGGTGGCCGTGGTCAGCAATATCGGCTGGGACCTCCGGCCGGTCCTGCGGGCACATGGGCTGGACGAACTGGTCGACGCCTGCCTGCTCTCCTTCGAGCTGGGCGCGCAGAAGCCCGATCCTGCGATCTTCCACGCCGCCTGCGACCGGCTCGGCCTGACACCCTCCGACGTGCTCATGGTCGGTGACGACCGCGTCGCGGACGGCGGTGCGGAAGCGCTGGGTTGCCCCGTGCACTTCGTCGACCACCTGCCGGTGGACCAGCGCCCGGCCGGTCTCGCACCCATCCTGGATCTGCTCGGCTGATCGGTGGCCCCCGGCTCCATCCGCGTCCGCTCCGGCCATGCCTCCAGTGCCGGACGACGCACTGGCCCACTCACTCACCACTTCCCTGGTCAGGGACAGGTTCCAGAAATCGGCGTAGCGACCGCCGCGGCACAGCACCTCGTCGTGGCTGCCTTCCTCGACGATCCGGCCACCGTGCAGAAAGACGACGCGATCGGCGCGTCGTACGGTCCGCGATCCGGTGCGCGACCATCACTACCGTCCGGCCCGTCATCAGCCGCTCGATCCCCTCGTGGACGGCCGCCTCGTTTCACCGGGTCCAGTGCGGAGGCCACCTCGTCCAGAAGCACGATGGGCGTGTTCTTCAGCAGCGCTCGCGCGATCGAGACGCGCTGGCGCTCACCATCGGATCCTGCGCCGAGTGGCTTCGGCGCAGGCAGAGAAATATCAGCAGCGCGAAGGCAGCGAACGCGGCGCCCGTGCGTGCGTAGTTGAATGCCTCCCAGCGAGCCAGGATCTCGGCGTGATCGGCGGGTGCCGAGGTGGCCGCCCACTGTTTGATACGGCCGTTGATGGGGACGTTGCCGAGGCGGGTGATCAGGAAGGACGCCACGGCGAGGAGCGCGGCTCCTCCGGCCAGCCGGCGTGGGACTCCACGTGTCATGACTGCAAGCGCGAGGGCACTGAGGGCCGACAGGCCCATGGCTCCCTGCATGGTGATGCCGTTCATCTGCATCAACTGGGCGTGGAAGGACAACCTCATGTCGAGCGGTACGGCGTTGAACGTGGGGACGAGGTTGGCCGCCCCGTAGCCGAACGCGCCGGCGAGGGTGCCGGTGGACAGCAGGGCAAGGCCCAGGACGAGCCGGATGCGCGTACGGATCACCTCCCCGCCTCCGGTTCGGCGGGGGCGAGGGACCGCGTGAGCTGCTCGGCTCGTCGCAGCAGACCGTCGGGGGTGAACTCCGCGAACATGTGGACTCGCGTGGACAACGGTCCGCCCTTGCGCATCCGGGCGTGGATCGTGAAGCGGGTCGCGATCCGCCCGCCGTCCTCGAACGCCTCGTGCACCTCGAACCGGAACTCGCGCAGGTTCTTGCGTACCGGGCGGAGGTGAGCGACGAGGCGGTCCCAGTCGAGTCGTATTCCGTCGGCGACTTGAACGACATCGCGGGTGTAGTACCTGGACATCAGGTCAGCGGCGTCTTCCGAGCCATGGACCACGGCTTCGGTGAAGGTCGTGAAGAAGTCGCCGATGAACTGCTCGGGCGGTTTCGTGTGGAGAGGGTTCACCATGCTCCTGCCATGTGCGGGCTGCATCCCGCAGCAATCTCTTACGTGCCTGTAAGATATAGCTAGCGATCTATTTCTGACAAGGGTGTAAGAGTTGACTGCATTCGAGACGCCGGGCGGCGCGTCACGGACGGCGCCTCGCCGTCGCGCCGACGCCGAGCGCAGCAGGGTCGCGGTACTGGACGCCGCCGTCAGGCTGCTGGCCGAGCGGCCTGATGCCGGGATGGCCGCCATCGCCGCCGCGGCCGGCGTGACCCGCCAAACCGTGTACGCGCACTTCGGCACCCGCGACACGCTGCTGGACGCTGTCGCCGACCGGATCACGGTCCAGGCCATGTCCGCGATGGACGAGGCGGAAGCGAACGGCGGTCCCGCGCTGGACCAGCTGTTGCAGCTCCAGGACATCGGCTGGCAGCTGTTCGAACGTAACCCGGTGCTCCTCCAGCTCGGCAGCACCCGCGCCGGCGCCACCGCCGCCGACCATGCTCGGCATGAGCCCGTCGCAGCCCGGCTCACCCGGCTGATCGAGCGGGGCCAGGCGTCGGGTGAGTTCGACCCCGCGCCACCGGCCACCTGGCTGGTGGCCGCAGTCACCGCTCTCGGCCACGCAGCGGGCGACGAAGTCGGGGCGCACCGCATGTCCGTGGAAGAGGCGGCAACGTGGCTACGGACCACCACACTCGCCCTCCTGGGGGTCACGTTCCGGAACTCGGTGCCCTAGGCGGTTCGCGCGGACCCTTTTGACGACTGCGGAAGCACACTGGGACCCGCGTCGGCGGCTTCGCGCACGCGGCCAGGTGTGGGGCAGCCACTCGCTCGCCGCCCACGAGGCGTAGCCGGTGCCGTGTCCGACGAGCGGGAACTGCCTCTTGCGTACGAGCACGAGTTGGTCGTCCGTGACGCCCGGCCCGTAGAACCCGCCGTACCGCATCACCGCACCGCTGTGACTTCGGAGCCCGTAACTCCAGGCTCCCCGGACGCGTGAAAAGATGAGCACATGTGGTTGCGACTGCCGTTCGGGGATGAGCTACGGGCCGAGCTGGGATCGCCGAGGCGTTCTCGCAGACTGGGCAGCAGCCCTCGCTCGCGTGTGTGGCGTGTCGAGTTGGCGAAGGCAACGGCGGTGGTGAAGCAGTTCGTCGACGGTCCTGATGCCGAAGATCGATACCTTCGCGAGGTGACCGCCCTGCGGCTCGCCGCCCGAGCTGAATCTCCCGTGGTGCCGACGTTGCTGGCAACCGATCCCGGCGAGCGGGTCCTCGTCCTGGAGCATCTGGATCACCGTCGCCCGGCCGGTGACTGGATCGTCGACTACGCAGCCGCGCTGGCACGGCTGCATGCCACCGCCCGTCCGGAGGACGTTGGGGTACTCCCCCGCTGGCAGGGCCCGAACCAGGCCGATACCGCATCTTTCCTGCGGCTGGCCGGGGCTCTGGAGGTTCCTGTCACGTCTGGTGTGTCCGGCGAACTCGATGACCTCGTGGACCGGCTCGGCCAGGCATCGGGGCACGCCCTGCTTCACGGGGATCCGTGCCCTGGTAACGATCTCCACACCGCCGCGGGGATCAGATTCATCGACTTCGAACAGGCCTCCCTGGGCAGCGGCATGATGGAGCTCGCCTACCTGCCCATCGGCTTCCCGACCTGCTGGTGTGTCACTTCGGCGTCGGAGCCGCTGTTGGAACGCGCGGAGAGCGCCTACCGCACGGCCTGGCGGACGGCGACCGGCGCCGAACCCCAGGACGACCTCACCGACGCGTGCGTCGGCTGGCTGATCCGCGGCGACGCACTGGTTGAGCGTGCACGCCGCGAGGGCACTGATCACCTGGCCCGGATTCCGCACCGGGACTGGAAGTGGGGCACCGTGACGGCCCGGCAGCGGCTCGTCCACCGGCTCGGGGTCGTCAGCCGGATGACGGCCGGCCATGCCTCTCTCGGCGGCGTGAGCAGCCTCACCGCCGGCATGCGCCGACGCATGCTCACTCGCTGGCCGACACTGCAACCCGTACCGACGAAGCGGCCCTAGGCAGCCTCGGTCCGGTGTCTCGCGTGGCGGTGACATCCTTGGCCGATGTTCTCATCCGATCATGTGGGCGCCGTGTTCTTCGATGTCGATGGCACCCTCGTCCCAGGCACGAGTTCGTCGGTCTTTCTGGCCGGCTTCCTCGGCCATCGCGACGAGTTGGCCAAGGCCGAGGACGCCTATGCCTCCGGTGACCTGGACAATCGGCAAGTCTCCGAGCTGGATGCCAAGGGCTGGGCGGGTGTGTCCGAGGAACAAGTCTCCGGCTGGCTCGAAGGTCTTCCCTTGGTCTCGGGCATCACGGAGACCGTGGGCTGGTGCCGGCGGAGCGGACTGGTACCCGTGCTGGCAACTCTCGCCTGGTCGCCGGTCGGCAGCTACCTGACCGACCGCTTCGGGTTCCACGCGTTCAGCGGGCCTCGGCTGGAGACCACCGGCAGCCGGTTCACGGGCCGCGTCGCCTGCCACTTCGACGAGTACGACAAGCGAGATTTCGCACTCGCGCAAGCCCGGGAGCTGAAGTTGGCTACGCGGTCGTGCGGGGCGATCGGAGACAGTCGCTCCGACCTGTCCCTGTTCGCTTCCGTTGCGCTGAGTGTGGCGTTCAATGCCTCGGCAAGAGCACGGGCGGCAGCGACCGTGACGGTGGACGGCGGCGACCTCCGAGGCGTAATCCCCGCATTGAGCCGCTTGGTCACAGCCGGAGGTCTGGGCAATTACGGGAGGATCGAGTCCACGTAGCCACCGTCCACCCTGACCGCGCCGCCTGTCGTGGCGGAGGCGAAGGACGAACTGAGGTACACAACCAGGTTGGCGATCTCCTCGGGCTCGATCAGCCGTTGAATGAGGGATTGAGGACGGTGCTCGCGCATGAATGTGCGCTGCGCCTCTTCCCAGGGCACCTCCCGGTCCACCAACTCGTAGACGAAGTCTTCGATGCCTCCGGTACGCGTCGGGCCCGCGATCACCGAATTGACCGTGACTCCCGTTCCCGCCGCTTCCTTGGCGAAGCCGCGCGACACCGCGAGCAGCGCCGTCTTCGACATCCCGTAGTGGATCATTTCGGCGGGGATGACGACGGCGGAGTCGCTCGCGATGTTCTGGACCCGCCCCCAGGCACGTTCCTTCATGCCCGGCAGGTAGCTGCGGATCATCCGGACCGCAGACAGGACGTTCACCTCGAAGTACCGTCGCCACTCGTCATCGCTGATATCGAGAGCGTCCTCGGCTCCGAAGATGCCCAGGTTGTTGATGAGAATGTCCACTTGCGGCACGTCTTGGACGACCCGCTCGACGCCCTCGTCCGTGGAAATATCGCCCGGAGCCGCGAGGAACACGGCCCTGGGGAGCTCATGGCTCAGCCGCTCCACAGCCTCGCCGACAGAGCTCTCCGTACGGCCGTTGATGGCGACGCGCGCTCCGGCCCGGGCGAGTCCTGTCGCGATGGCTGCCCCGATGCCCTGGGTCGATCCGGTTACCAGGGCGGTTCTCCCGGCGAGGTCGATCAACACCGTGACGGTCCTTCCTGATGAAGCGCGACTGCGAGAAGACGCGCGTCACTCGGCGCTGCGCGACCCTCCGGCGCTGCGCCGGAGGCGGCAACGCAGCCTGGAGTCGCCATCCTGGCAACTGCCGCGCCGATCCCGTCGGAGGCCGGGGGTGCTGGCGCGGCGCTGATCGCATCTGCTCCATGGCGTCCCAGGCCGGCGATGTCATCGAAGTGCGCTCCAGGGAAGGGGCATCCGGTGGACCGTAGGCGGATGCCGGTGTCGGACCCCTTCTGTCAGGGGTCCGACACCAAGCTCCCCGCTTCTACGCACTCAACCCGCGAACCGGGCCATCCACGCCTCGACGTCGTCCGCCGATCGAGGCAGGCCCGATGACAGGTTCTCGTGACCGTCCTCGGTGACGATCAGGTCGTCCTCGATCCGGACGCCGATGCCGCGCCACTCCTCGGGCACGGTGAGATCGTCCGGCTGGAAGTACAGGCCGGGCTCGACGGTGAGTGCCATGCCGGGCTCCAGTACGCCGTCGACGTACGCCTCGTTCCGTGCCTGTGCGCAGTCGTGGACGTCCAGACCGAGCATGTGACCGGTGCCGGCCATGGTGAAGCGGCGCTGGAGGCCGAGTTCGTACGCGCGGTCGGCCGGGCCCTCGATGAAGCCCCACTCGACCAGCCGGGTGGCCAGGTGGCGCTGGGCCGCCTCGTGGAAGTCGCGGTACGCGGCGCCCGGCTTGACGGTGGCCATGCCGGCCTCCTGGGCCTCGTACACCGCGTCGTAGACCTTGCGCTGCAGGGGCGTGAAGGTCCCGCTGATGGGGAGCGTGCGCGTGACGTCGGCGGTGTAGAGGGTGTGCGTCTCCACGCCGGCGTCGAGCAGGAGCAGGTCGCCGGGGCGCACCGGACCGTCGTTGTCCGTCCAGTGCATGATCGTGGCGTGCTCGCCCGCGGCGCAGATCGAGCCGTAGCCGACGGAGTTGCCCTCGAGGCGGGCGCGGCGGAAGAACGTGCCCTCGATCCATCGCTCGGACGAGGCGACCGCCCTGGAGAGCTCAGCGATCACGTCGGTGAATCCGCGCACGGTGGAGTCCACGGCCTTGCGGAGTTCGGTCAGTTCCCAGTCGTCCTTGACGAGGCGGAGATCGCTGAGCGCCCCTTCCAGATCGGCGTCGCGCTCCTCGTCGGTGGTGACGGCCGCCTCCAGGGACGGGTCGACACCACGGACGATCCGGGTCGGCGCGGCGGAGGCGGCTGCCAGGTCGCCGGCCGCCGTGCGGACGTCGCGGCAGGGCAGGCCGAGCACGAGCTCCGACTCGGCGAGGGAGCGGCGCCTGCCCATCCACAGCTCCGCCGTGGGACCGGTCCAGAACTCGTCGTTGTCCCTGCTGTCCCGCGGCAGCTGGTAGCAGTAGGCGTCGTGGCCGCCGTCCGCACGGGGTTCGAGGACGAGGGCGCCGTCCCGGGCCTGGTCTCCGGTCATGTGCACGTAGCCCGTGTAGGGGCGGAAGGAGTACGTGTCGTCGTTCGAGCGGACCTTGAGATTTCCGGAGGGGATCACGAGGCGTTCGCCGGGGAAGAGCGCGGAGAGCGCGGCGCGGCGGTGGGCCGCGTACGGAGCCTGCTCGCCGAGCCGCAGGTCGTGCTGCTCGGTGTCCGCCCAGCCCGTCCGCATCAGTGCGGACAGTTCCTCGGAGATCCCTGAGTAGAGACCGTTCTTGCGGCCTTTCGCCACGACGTACACCTTCCTCTGGTGGGTTCCTCACCGGCGAGGGGCTGGGGAAGCACTCGAACGGGCCGAGCTTCCTCCCGGTACGGCCCGGGCGCCCTCGCCGCCGCCGATAGCCGGCGGCTCCTGGACGGTATCCCTCCCCGTGTGCGCTTGGTGCCCGTCAGTGCCACTGGCACTGATCGGACACCGCCGTCGGTGGAAGCCGCCGATAATAGGGCGTATGACGAACGCGAAACTCGTCGATGCCCTCCGGCTCCTGGGGATCGATCATGCGGCGGGCCAGGTCTATCTGGCACTGCTGGAGCTGGCCCCTGCGCCGCTGAGTACGATCGGCACGGCTGCCGGTCTGGACGATGCGGAGCTCGCCACGGCGTACGGCGCGCTGGTGGACGCGGGCCTGGCGAGTGCCGCCGAGGTGGGTGGAGAGGTGGTGGCCCCGGTGCCGCCCACCGCGGGCCTGGAGATCCTCGCCCGGCACCGGGCGGCCGAGGTCGAGGAGTCGCGTATCGCCGTCGGCGGCGCCTTCGAGTCGTTCCGGCGTCAGCGGCTCGCCTCGTACAACGACAATCTCGTCGAGGTCGTCACCGGCGAGGCCATCGGCCCCAGGGTCCGGCACGCGTGGGCGAGCGCCCGCGATCAGATTCGGCAGTTGGAGTCACCGCCGTACTTCCCCCTCCCCGGGGCCACGGACGACGCGCTGGCCACGCTTGCCCGCGGTGTGACGCAGCGTGTCGTGTACTCGCGGGAGTCGCTGGAGCAGCCGGGCCGTCTGAAGGACGTCATCGAGCCGTGCGTCAAGGCGGGCGAGCAGGCCAGGGTGCTGCCGTCGGTGCCGGTCAAACTCGTGATCATCGACGAGGCGTACGCGCTCGTGTCGTTGTCGATCAAAGAGGCCGACGTGCACAACACCATGCTGGTGGTGCAGCCGTGCGGCCTGCTCTCCGCGCTCATGGCCCTGTTCGAACAGTCCTGGCAGAACGCGCTGCCGCTCCACGGCCGCACCACCGCCCCGGGCGGCCTGCCACCCGCCGACCGCCGCCTCCTGTGGCTCCTCGCGGGCGGAGCGAGCGACGAGGTCATCGCCCGTGAGATGGGAATCAGCCGCCGTACACTGTTCCGCCACCTGCAGATCCTGATGGCCAGGCTGGGCGCCGCGAACCGGTTCCAGATGGCCTTGCAGGCGCAGCGCAACGGATGGCTGTGACCGGCGCTCCGTCTCGGACAGCCGCAGAGGGAGGGAGATGTGGAGGGGCTCGTCGGCCTGGGGACAGCCGATCCGGTTCGCCGTGAGCGATGAGCGTCGACAGACCCTAGGACTCCAGATATCTCAGGACTGCCAGGATCCGCCGGTTGTAGCCGGTGGTGTGTGACAGCTCCAGCTTGTCGAAGATGCTGTTGAGGTTCTTCTCCACCGCGCTCTGCGAGATATGCAGTTTCTGCGCGATGGCCGTGTTGGTGTGCCCCTGCGCCAAGGTCTCCAGGACGGTGCGTTCGCGAGGGGTGAGGCGGGCCAGCGGATCCGCGTGCGTGGTACGGATGACCAGTTGCCGCACCACCTCGGGGTCGAGGGCGGCCCCACCCGCCTGGACGCGTTCCAACGCGTCCAGGAACTCCTCAACCTGCGCGACGCGGTCCTTGAGGAGATATCCCACCCGTTCCGCGCCTGCGGCCAGCAGTTGGGCCTGTAGTTGCGCTCGATGTGCTGGGACAGCACCAAGACGCCGATCTCCGGCCAGCGCTCCCGTATCTCCAGCGCCGCACGCAGTCCCTCGTTGGTGTGCGTGGGAGGCATCCGGATGTCCAGGACGACGATGTCCGGTCGCCGCGACTCCATCTCCTTCAGCAGAGCGTCCGCGTCGCCGAACGCGGCCGGGACCTCGTGCCCCTCTTCGACAAGCAGCCGGACCAGGCCCTCCCGCAACAGGGTCGAGTCCTCGGCGATCATCACGCGCATGGAAGCTCCGCGGTTATGGTGGTCGGTCCCCCCCGGGGGGCTGTCGATGTGCAGAGCGCCGTCGAGCGCCTCCACCCGGCTGCGCAGTCCGCTCAACCCGCTGCCCGTGGGATTCGCGCCACCCTTGCCGTTGTCCTGGATCCGCACCGCCAGCGCCCTGCCGCGGAGCGCAACCCGTACGGAAAGGGCCGTGGCGCCGGAGTGCTTGGCAGCGTTGGTCACGGACTCCGACACCACGAAGTACGCGGCGGTCTCCACGGGCTGCGGCAGTGTTCCGCCCACCTCGAATTCCGTACGGATGGGGATGGCGCACCGCTCGGACACTCCGCCCAGCGCCTCTTCGAGCCCCAGGCTGTCCAGTGCCGAGGGATAGACCTGCCAGGCCACTTCGCGCAGCTCTGTGAGGACGTCCTGCGACTCCTGGTGCGCCTGGAGCAGCAGGGCGTCCGCCCGCTCGGGGTCGCTTTGCCTGCGGGCTCGGCCGAGCAACATGGCGAGGGCCACCAGGCGTTGCTGGACTCCGTCGTGCAGATCCCGCTCCACGCGCCTGCGTTCGGCGTCCACTGCCTGAACGACCGCAGCCCGGCTGGTGGCCAGTTCGTCGATGCGCCGCTGGAGCAGTTCCTGCTCGGAGGGGCCGAAACACTCGCGGGCGATCCGTGCGTCGAGGGCGGAGAGCGAGTGGAGCCCTTGAAGGTCGAGGAAGAGCAGCACGCTGCCGAGGAGGAGCTGCATCAGCAGCTCGTCCCAGCGCAGTGTTCCCTGGACCATCCCCCTCAGCAGCAGCCCCGCCAGAACCATGCCGAAACCCAGCAGGCCGATCACGACGCCACACAGCAGCCCCGTGTAGCTGCGGACCGCCAGATAGCGCAGGATCCTGGGACCGGAGGACGTATAGCGCTCGGGGAAGCGGTCGCCGAAAAAGACGGACCTGCGGATCCGTTCGAGGGCTGTCAGCCGACGCGCTCCGGCCATGAGGACGCCGAGGGCGTCGGCCCGTGTGAGTGGCCACAGCAGGAAAGGGCCGAGCGCGGTACCGACCAGGAGGAAGTAGAGGAAGCCGAGCAGAGCCGTTGCGCAGCCGAGGAGCACACCGAGGCTTCTGCGCGGCCAGGAAGGTGTCCGTACCGCCGCTGCACGGTCCGCTTCGAAGTCTTCCTGCACGGGGACCGACCCTAGTGCCGCCGCACAGCCGGAGCAAGATCGCTCAGGCCGTGCGGGAGGTGGGTCTGCCGTGCGTGGGTGCGTGGGCGGGTGCATGGGCTGGTGCGTGGGCGGGTCATGAAGTGCGGCGGTGCTGGGCACGGTTCCGGCCGCGCAGCCGTACGGCCAGGTATGCCGCAAAGGCGATGACGGCCAGGGCCAGGACTGCCTTGGACAGGATCCCGACGTAGGTCTCCACCTCGTCCCACCGGCCGCCCAGCCAGTAACCGGCCAGCACCAGAACGGAGTTCCAGATCAGGCTGCCGAGCGTGGTCAGCATGACAAAGACGGGCAGGGGCATGCGCTCCACCCCCGCGGGAACGGAGATGAGGCTGCGGAAGATGGGCACCATGCGGCCGAGGAAGACCGCCTTGGTGCCGTGCTTCGCGAACCACTCCTCCGTACGCTCCAGGTCGGAGGTCTTCACCAGCGGCAGCTTCGCCCAGATCGCGTGCATGCGTTCACGGCCGAAGAGCATGCCGATCCAGTAGAGGGCCACGGCTCCCACGACCGAGCCGAGCGTGGTCCAGAACAGCGCCGAGGCCAAGGTGAGCACTCCCTGCGCGGCGGCGAACCCGGTCAGCGGCAGGATCACCTCGCTGGGCAGGGGCGGGAAGAGGTTCTCCAGCGCGATGGCCAGGCCGGCGCCCGGGCCGCCCATGGTGTCGACGAGATCGGCGGCCCAGCCCGCGATGCCGTCCGCGGGTTCCTGGGGCAGTGCCAAGGGTGTGAGGTGCATGTGAGTCTCCAAGCGGGCGGGTCGGTTGCCCGGGGCCGGCGCCCCGTTGCCCCTTCACGCTAGAAACCGCAGACCACAGGCGGTATGAGGATGGCCGTCCGGCCTGGAGGTGCTTTGCGCAGTACTCACCCTGCGGAAAACCGCACAGTCCCCCGCATCGAGGCGGCCCGTCTACCCCTTGCCGGCGGATCCGGGGACCATGGAGGGCGACGAGGCATCGCTGAGGAGCAGGCCGGGTTCGGTGTGTGAGCCGTCTGCGGGGACGGTCCAGACGTCCGATACGCCCTTGGCCCGGCCGGGGAGGGCGTACGCGAGTGTCGACTCGTCCAGCCACGCCGCCTGGTCGTCGACGCTGCGGGTCTCGGCCAGCGGTGTCTCCCGCATCGTCCTCAGGTCCAGGACGTGGAGCCGCCACGGGTCCCTGATGCCCTCGCGGACACGCTTCTTGAAGGCGATCCGGGTGCCGTCGGGCGACAAGGAGGGGCATTCGACGTTCTGCCGGAGCGTACGGGCCTTCCACGCCTTCATGTCGCCCTCGACGAGGTAGGTCTTCCCCTTGGTGGACACCGTCGCGTAGAAGCGGTTGTCGTCGTCCGCGAAGGTGATGCCCCAGTAGTTCACGTCCGGTGCGTGGTAGCGCCGGCCGTCGAGGTACAGCTGAAGGGTCTCCACGTTCTTGATCAGATAGCCGGTCCGCGTGTCGAGGATGCCGCTCCTCGTCGAGAACGACGAAGAGGCGTACGAGTCGCCGCTGACGAACAGCGTCCACGCGACCATCCGGCCCGAGGGGGATACCCGCGCCCGGTTGGGGATGCCGCCGACCACGACGGTACGGCGGCTGTCCAGGTCGCGGTCGAGGACGGTCACCTTCGTCTTCCGCGGGATGCCCGGGGCCGTCGCGAGACAGACGGCCGTGCGCCCGCTCGCGTGGAAGCGGTGGCAGGACAGACCGGTGTCCCTGCTCCTCACACGCTTGGCCGGCCCTGTGGCAGAGGTGCGGTGCGGCGTCGAGAGCACGCTTCCGCTCCGCGAACGGTGGTACACACCCGGCGAGTTGTCGAGTGTGACGCCCGGAGCGCCGGAAGACGCCGATGTCCGGTCCTGGCCGTCGGCGGCCTCGACCGTGTAGCCGACGGCGACGGCCGCCAGTACGGCGGTCGCCGCCGTGAGCGCGGCGATCCGGGCACGCAAGGAGAGCGGGCAGAGAGTCATCAGGGCTCCGGGACGGTGGTGGGTGTCGGGTCGGTGGGCGCGGGTGCGGCAGGCAGCAGCACGCAGGCGGCGAGCAGGACGGCGCCCAGGGCCGTGGCGGCCAGGACGAGGGCGGTGGCCATGCCCCATACCGTCCACGCGGCTCCGAACAGCACGGACGCCAGCAGGCGTCCCACTCCCTGGCCGGTCTGCAGGAGTGCCATGCCGCCCGCGCGCCGGTCCGCGGGCACGACCGGTCCGCCGAGGGCCATCAAGACTCCGTCCGTCGCCGCGTAGAACGCGCCGTGCAGTACGAGCACCAGCACGGTCAGCGGCCACCCCGCCACCGGTGAGAACAGCGCCACGTACACGCCGAGCAGCGCGACATGCCCCAGCAGGTACGGGACACGGCGGCCCGATCGGTCGGCGGCCCGGCCGCACGGCACGGCGAGCAGGAGGTAGACGGCGGCACTGCCGAGCGGCAGCAGGGGAAAGTACTCCACGGCGAGCCCGAGACGCTTCTGCAGGACCAGATAGAGGAATCCGTCGCCCACGCCTGCCATGCCGAGGAGCGTGGCCGCGATGAGGATCCGGCGGAAGGCGGGGACGCGGAACAGGCGCAGGGTGTCCCTGAGCGTGGTCGCGGCCGTACCGGGGTCTCGTACCGGCGGGGCGGTGCGGCCGGGGACGAACGCGAACAGGATCAGTACGCCCAGCAGCCCGAAGCAGAAACTGACGACGAAGACGGCGTCGTAGGCGTCGACGGTCGCCCACAGGATGGCGAAGGCGACGAGCGGTCCGAGCATCGCGCCCGTGGTGTCCATGGCCCGGTGCACGCCGAAGGCGCGGCCGAGGTCCCTCTCGTCGCAGTTCAACGAGATCAGAGCGTCGCGCGGCGCGGTTCGCACGCCCTTGCCGACCCGGTCCGCCGCGAGGGCCGCGGAGAGTGCGGGAGCGGAGCCGCCCGCCAGCAACAGGCCGAGTTTGCAGACTGCGGAGAGCGCGTAGCCGGATCCGGCGACGAGTCTGTGCCGCTGCCAGCGGTCGGCGGCGTGCCCGCCGGCCAGCCTCACGAACGCGGTGACACCGTTGTACAGACCGTCGAGGAAGCCGAACTGGAGTGGGCTGAGCCCCAGACCGAGGACGAGATAGAGGGGCAGGACGGCGGTCACCATCTCGGACGAGATGTCGGTGACGAGGCTGACTGCGCCGAGTGCGACGACCGTACCGGCGAGGTGTCTTCGGCCGGCAGGTGGGGAGGTCGGGTTGGGGTCGGGGCCGACTGATGGACGGCCTCTGCCGACGGCGAGGTACATACACGCTCCTGGTACGCGGTGCCCGGAGCTCCGGGTGCTCAACCGGTGCTCCGGGCTGCTTCGTTCGCCCGGCGAGCGGCCGGCCGACGCAACTCGGCGGACGGACGCGGGAGTCGAAGGCAGGGGTCAGTGACAGCTGTACGTCGGGCCGGTGTCCAGGACCGTGCCGTCGGTACCGACGAACTTCGACGTGAAGCTCGTGTCGGTGAAGTCGAGCTGCATCACGCCGAACTTGTCCCAGATGCGCTTCTGGCTGTTGGCCTGCACGGTGTCGCCCTGGCCGTAGAGGTCCTTGCCGCCCATGCCGCCGAGGACCTCGACGATGCCGTTGGGGTCTGCCGCGCCGTCCGGGTTCTGCGGGGCGAACCGTTCGTAGTGGTGGTCGTGACCGCTCAGCACCAGCTCGGTGCCGGCTTGCCGCAGCATCGACCAGACCGGCTTGCCGACGGGGTCGTTGCCGTGGCTTCCGGAGCTGAACAGCGGGTGGTGGAAGTACGCGGCCACACACTTCTTGCTGTTCGACGCGAGATCGGCCTTCAGCCAGTCGAGCTGTTCCCGCTCGTCGAACCTGTTGGAGTTCAGGGCGATGAAGTGCCAGTTCCCGTAGTCGTAGCTGTACCACATCTTGCCCTGAGGGGTGGCGCGGTCACCGAAGTACTCCCGGTAGGCGGCCTCGTCCTGGTTGTCCCAGTCGTCGTACGCCTCGTGGTTACCGGGCACGGGGTGGGTCTTGTCCTTGAACTGGCCCCATGACTTGTCGTAGTAGTTGCGGAAGTCCTCGATGTGGGCGTCGTCGTACTGGTTGTCGCCCATGGTGATGTAGAACGCCGGGTCGATCGCCATCGCGCGGGCGGCGGTCTTGAAGTGCTGGCACCCGGGGTCGCTCCGGTTGCACTGGTCGGCGATGTCACCGGCCCCGACCACGGTGAACGCGCCGTTGGCGGGCGGGGTGCCTCCGGCGCTGCCGTAGACCTCGATCTCCCACAGCGAGTAGCCCCATTCGGTGCCGCGCGCGGTGCCGTACATACGCAGGTAGCGGCCCTTGCCCGTCAGACCCGACCAGGTGTCGGTGCCGCCGTTGCCCGCGGCCTCCACGGCAAGGCGGGTCCAGTCGGTGCCGTTCGCCGAGACTTCCAGCCGGTAGGCCCGCGCGTAGGCGGCCTCCCACTTCAGCTCGACCCTGGAGACCGCAGCACCTTCGCCGAGGTCGATACGGAGCCACTGGGGGTCAACCCCTTCCGCACTGGCCCAGCGGGTGGACGCGACCCCGTCGACGCCCTTGCCCGGGGCCAGGGAAGAGTCCTCGGAGGAGGAGGCGGTGGCCGGCTTGCCCCGCGAGATCAGCGCCTCTCCGGCGGGTGGGTCCGTCGGCCCCGGTCCGGGGCCGGGCTTCGGGTCGCTGTCGATACGGAAGTCCTCACCGTAGACGGCCCAGGCCAGGGGGGTGTTGAGGTCGAGGTTGCCGTTTCTCAGGAAAACCCGCTGGGCTGTGTCGACGCGGCTGGTGTCCTCGTGCGCCGCCTCCTTCTTCATCTCCACGACACGGGCGTCGAGGAAGGCGTCGAGGTACTCGGTCTCGTCACCACCGTCGGCAGGCGGAGCCGCCTCGTTCATGGCCTCGTCGCGGATGCTTTCGAAGCCGGACCGACCGTGCATGACGATGGCGTCGTAGTAGGCGAACTGGCCGAGCACCCGCAGTCCGTCACTCTTGGCCTGTGCGACCGACGGGCCGAAGTAGACCCGGTCGCGCTCGTGTTCCTGAGCCGCACGGAACTCCTCGGTGGCCGCGGCTTCCTCCCAGGCGGCCGGGAAGCCGGGGTCGAGGCCCTCGTGCGAGTCGCTCCCGTCGACCGCGCGGAGCGCGGGGAGGTACTCGGCCAGCGGGTTGTCGGGCACCTGATCCGTGTAGAACTCGACGAGTTCGAGCATGTCGTGCGTGCCGGAGCAGAAGCCGATGATGCCGGCCGTGTAGCCGCGGAAGTCATCGATGTCCTCGATGTAGTCGAACTGTTCACGCCACTCGAGCGACGAGTTCTCGGCGGTGGAGACGATCTGCATGGCGATTTCCTTCTTCACCGGATCGTCGAGGCCCGATACCTCGGCCGCCTGCCCGGTACCGAGGACGACCACGGCGGGAATCGCGGCCAGTGCCATCGCCAGGCCGATCCGCACGCCGGTGCGGCGACGGCGGTGCGTGGGCCGGGACGGCCGTTCCTGACGGGGAACGCGCCCAGGAGTGCGGCGGGGAATACGCATACGCATGTGGTTCTCCGATCTCTTGCGACATGCCGGACGCCGATCGCACAGAGGGCATGGAGGGGCGCGGGCACAGCTCAGCCAGGGAGTGGAGCCAAAGCTCTGTTAGGAAAGTTTCCTTTCCATTGGGCGCGTCCATTGGAGCGTGCGGCTCCGTTGCCCGCAAGGGCCCTGGCACCAGCAATCCGTAGCCGGGGTACGGGCGTTGGCCGGTTCGCACCGGGTGAGGAGTGGCCGGTCACGGCAGTACCACACGGCGCATTTCTGCTCGTACGGGAGCGATCGCATGGCGACGAGTCCGGCGTCCGAGGAGGCGGTGCAGCCGGTGCAGGCGGTGGCGAGATGCCGAGAAATGGCGAGTTCGCGTCAAGCGCGGATCCCCGCGAGGTCAGGTATCCCCCATGAGGTCGGATACCCCGGGAACGCCGCGAGGGGGCCTGGGCCCCCTCGCTTCAGGTAGTTCGGGCGGCTGACGCGCCCCCGGGCCTTGTTACTGGCCCACCCGTCCGTCGATGCATTCGCGCAACAGGTCGGCCTGCCCGCAGTGGCGGGCGTACTCCTCGATCCTGTGCACCATCAGCTCCCGGACCGCGATTCCGTCCTTCCCCACACGCTCGCTCAGATCCGGGTGTTCGGCCAGCGCGGCATCGGTCGTCGCCTGCTCACGTTCCAGATCGGAGTACGCGGATTCGACCACGGTCTGCTCGGCGACGGCTCCGTCGAAGTCCGCATCGCGCTTGCCGTACAGCTTCGGCAGCGGATCACCGTCGGTGATCCAGTTGCGCCAGTCCCGCTCCACCTCGGCAAGGTGCCGGAGCAGGCCGAGCAGCGACATCGTCGACGGCGGAACCGACCGACGGGCCAGCTGCTCCGCGTCCAGGCCCTCGCACTTCATCCGCAGGGTCATGCGGTAGCTCGTCAGGAAGTCCTGCAGCGTGGCAAGCTCACCGTCCGGACTGACTCCCGTGTTGTTACGGGGGTCGTCGTCCGGGTCAGCCCACATGTCGGGGTAGATGGTTGCCCGGCTCCATCGTGCAGGTTCGTCACTCATGCGTTCCATGGTCGTCCGCGAGGGCCTGGCCCCGCTACTTTTTTACGGTTGGCATGCTTGGGTGCGGCGCCGAGTCAGCTCCGGCCTTTCTCGGTCCACGAACGGAGCTTCTCCGGGTTCCGGACCGCCCAGATGCGGGTGATACAGCCGCCGGTGAGGCTGAACGCCGCCACGGTCACGGTGACGCCGGTGTGCTGCGCGACCAGGCCGGGCCGGCCGTTGACCGTCCGCTCCAGGAGCGTCAGCCCAGGGGCGATGTCGGCGATGTGGATCAGGTACTCGGCGATGCGCTCGCTGCCCTCGACCGGGCGGAGGACGGTTCCGACGAGGCCACCGCCGTCGGACATCATCGTGGCCTCGGGGTCGAGGAGGTCGACGAGGGCCTCGATGTCCTTGGCCTCCCACGCCTCCTTGAAGTGCCGCACCAGACCGGCCTGCCCGGCCGCCGGAACCGCCGGAGCCTGCGCGGCGCGAACACGTCGGCGGGCCGAGGTCGCCAGCTGCCGGCAGGCCGCGGGCGTCCGGCCGACGATCGCGGCGACCTCGGCGAAGGGGTACCGGAAGACATCGTGCAGGATGAACGCCACGCGTTCGGCCGGCGTCATCGACTCCAGTACGACGAGGAAGGCCATGGTCACCGACTCGTCCCGGGTAACCAGATCGGCGGGGTCGGCAGGTTCCGACCCGCCGCCGCCTGCCCGTCCGGTCAGCCACTCCGTACGGTCGGGCAGCGGCTCGGGGATCCATTCGCCGACGTAACGCTCGCGCCGGACCCTCGCCGAGCCGAGCACGTCCAGGCAGATGCGGCCGGTCACGGTCGTCAGCCATGCGCCGGGCGACTCGATGGCCTCCTGCCGTTCCCGCGACAGCGCGTACCAACGGGCGTAGGTCTCCTGCACGGCGTCCTCGGCCTCGGTCAGCGAACCGAGCAGCCGGTAGGCGACATTGATCAGCTGTCGCCGCTCGCCGGCTACCACGCTCGGGCCAGGCCCGGACCGGCCCCCTGAATCGGACGGGGTACTCATGTTCGCGACCGCTCCCTGGTTCATCTCGTCCGCATCCGCACCGGACCTGACCATGAGGTCGGCGCTTCGCCTCACATTTCGTGGGCCCGCGTCGTCGGACTACCGAGACACTACCGATCCACCGCCGCGAGGCAGCAGAGGGGACCACGTCATGGCCACACAGACGACGGCAGTACCGGGCAGACCGACATTCGTGCAGGTCGCGCTCGCCCTGCAGACCTTGTCCCTCTTCTTCCAGGCCGTCACCGCAGGAATGCTTCTGTCCTCGTCCCACGGCGAGGTACTGCACGACGTCGGATCGCGCGTGATGTACGGCGCGTCGATGCTGTACGTGCTCGCCGCGATCCTGGCGTGGCGGCCGGGCGGCGGGTCACCTCGCCCCATCGTGTACGCGTCCGTCTTCCTCGTACTCGCTTCGGTGCAGGTGGTACTTGGCATAGCGCACATGCCGTCGCTCCATGTCCCCCTGGGTGTCCTGATGTTCGGCCTGAGCGTGCTGGCGCTGGGCCAGGTACTGTCCACCCGCGTGTCGGAGCGCTCCGCCAACCGGTCGTAGCCGCTACGCATGTGCGTCATCGGGGCACTTCGTCGCTCCGGCCCCCGCGATCATCGTGCGGAGGGGGTACGCGACGAGCAGTGCGATCGCGACGAGGAGCCCGCTCGTCCAGAGCGGCCCGAGGTCCCTTGCCGTGGTCCCGAGGGTGGGCGCGGCGATGAGCGGTCCGACGGCGGCGCCGACATTGAGTGCCGCGATCGCGTACGAACCGGCCAGCGTGGGCGCTCCTGCGGACTCGTAGAGCACCCGCGTGATCAGCGTGCTGCCCAGCGCGAACGACAGCGTGCCCTGCACGAACACGAGGACGAGCAGCGCGGCCGGCCTTTCGGCCAGCAGAGCCAGGGCCGGCCAGCCGATGAGCAGCAGCGGACCGCCCACCGCGATGACCAGGCAGGGGCGCTGGTCGGACAGCCGTCCGGCGATGGTGACACCGACGAGGGAACCGGCGCCGAAGAGCACCAGGGCCACGGAGATCCACAGCTCGCCCAGTCCGGCAGCGTCGGTCACGACAGGCGCGAGAAAGGTGAAGCTCGCGAACGTCGCCGCGTTCACCAGCGCACCGAGCACCATGACCAGGATCAGTCGCGGGCTCCTGAGCTGCCCGAGCTCCGCTCGCAGGGCCGGACCGTCGCCCTGGTCCTCCTGCGCGGGGCGGGCCGGAATTCCTTTGAGGATGCCGATGGCTGCGGGCAGACAGAGAGCGGCGACGGCCCAGAACGTGGCACGCCACCCGAGCAGCGTGCCGAGTGCCGATCCTCCCGGGACCCCGGCGATCGTGGCCACCGTCGTACCTGACAGCAGCACGGCGAGCGCACGTCCCTTCATGTCGGGAGAGACCAGCCTGGCGGCGGTCGTCAGTGCTACGGCGAGGAACCCCGCGTTCGCGAGCGCCGCAATCACCCGGGTCACCATCAGGACCTGGAAGCTTGAGGTCGCCGCGCCTACGACGTGGGCTGTCAGGAACACGAGGACGAACCCGAGGAGGCTGAGCCGTCCCGGCCAGTTGCGGGCGAGCCCGGCCATGAGCGGTGCTCCGACGACCATCCCGATCGCGAAGGCAGAGGTGAGCGAGCCTGCTGTCCCGACGGTTACGTCGAGGTCGGAGGCGATGTCCGGCAGGAGGCCGGCGAGCATGAATTCCGAGGTGCCCATGGCGAAGACCGCCAGGGCAAGCAGATACAGCGGGAGAGGCATCGAGTGGCTCCGAGGTGAGAGAAGTACGAGAACAGACGTCTCGTCACCGCGGTCAGCACCCCGAGGGCGCACGCGTCCGGCCGCGGAACGCAGCAGAACGCGGCGGAACGACAGAGCTGCGGGCTCTGTGACCTCAGTGGTTCAGGGGGCTGACGGCGTGACCGAAAGCCCCCACCTTGGATGCCTCGGGGCTCGACATGGCCACCACGTTACGCCGCCAATGCCCGTCCTCGCACGTCCGTTTCACGCGCGTGTGCCTGTGAGGCGACCGAACCACTCGCGCGATTGCCCGGTTACCCGACGGACAGACGTGCGCAGCGTCGGCAGGCGCGGGCCGAGGCTGCCACCGCGGCATGCGAGGCGGCTGCGAGTGTGCCGGCGAAGGCGAGCAGTGGCCAGTTCGTGGCCAGGGCCGATGCGATGGCGAGCGCGAGGGTCGTGACCGCCATGGCGGTGCTGGCGGTCGTACCGGCCCAGGCGACCAGGATCGGCAGCCGGTGCGGTGTCGGCAACCGGCGGGCGAGCGTGCCGGTTGCGGCCAGCGTCGCTGCGGCGAGCAGGGCGGCGACGGTCGCGACACCGGCCAGATGAACGGCCAGCAGTTGGGCCGTGCGCGACAACTGCCATGTCTGTTCGTGGCCGGCGGTCCGGGCCAGGTACCAGCAGGCGATCAGGAACGGGGCTGTGAGCGCGACGGCCCGGGCGGTGTGCCTGGCCTGGGCGATGGTCAGTTCCTGTTGGCAGCTCGGTACGAGTTCGTCGATCGTCCCGAACTCCGTCACTGCCCGGTGAGCGGCGCGCTCATAGGGCACGTCTTCGGCGGTGTGCGCCTCAGCCGTGTCCGTCAGGCCGTCGTGTATCTCCCCGATCATCCGGGCCTTGGCCTTGGCCGGTCCGTGGAGGGCGGCTGTCAGGGCCGCCACGTGCTGCTGGATGGGGTCGGTGTGCCGACCGGTGGCGTTCATGTGGCGAGGCCGGGCGGGGTGGCGGGGTTGAGGACCGAGCCGATCGCGGTGGTGAACTCGCTCCACGCCGTGCGCTCGTTAGCCAGTGTGCTCCGTCCTGCTTCGGTGAGTTCGTAGCATCGCCGGCGCCGTTCACCCGCGGATTGCCAGCTGCTGCTGAGCAGCCCGATCCGCTCCAGCCGGTTCAGCGCCGGGTAGATCGTGCCCGTGCGCAGTTCGAGTACGCCGCCGCTGCGTTGTTGAACCGCGGCAATGATCGCGTACCCGTGCAGCGGGCCCTGTTCGAGCACGGCCAGCAACAGTCCATCGAGGTGCCCTCGCACCGCGTCCGCCTTCATAGGTAGGCAGCCTACCCAAAATTGCCGTAGGCAGTGTATGTATTGGCAGCCAACATATCCGTGCTCCGACTTGGAGGCACTCGCAGTGACCAAGCTGCTGTTGTCCGTACACGTCCTGGCGGCGATCCTGGCGGTCGGGTCGATCACCGTGGCCGCCTCGATGTTCCCCCGCTATGCGCTGCACGCCTTCGGCGACGGGGAGTTCGACGGGGAGAAGGAGGGCCGATCCACCGGGATCGCCGCACTCCTGCACCGCGTCTGCCGCGCCTACGCGCTCGCGGGCCTCGCCGTGCCGGTCTTCGGAATTGCCACCGGCGCCCAGCTCGGCGTCCTCACCGACGCCTGGCTGATCGCCTCGCTCGCCCTGACCACGATCGCTGCGGCCATCCTCGCGATGGCGATCCTTCCCGGCCAGAAGCGCCTGCTCGCCCTGGCCGAGGCGCCCGCGCGGGAAGCGTCCGCGCCCGAAGCGGCGCGCACCACTGCGAGCCGCCTGACCATGCTCACCGGCATCTTCAACGTCCTCTGGGCGGTCGTCGTCGTCCTGATGATCGTCCGCCCCGGCTCCACCACGGGCGCGTGATACCGGTGTACGAGCAACTCCCCTTCCCCCGTACCGACCTGGCATGGAAAGCCTTGCGTTACGTGAGGAGCATCGAGAGCCCCGCGATCTTCAACCACAGCATGCGCAGCTACCTCTACGGACGCTTAATCGGCGAGCGGCAAGGCCTGCGACCCGACCGTGACTACGACGACGAGTTGCTGTTCCTCGGGTGCCTGCTGCACGACGCCGGGCTCAGCGCCGACGGCAACGGTGATCAGCCCTTCGATATCGACGGCGCCGACCTGGCCGCACGCTTCCTCACCGAGCAGGGGCTGTCGCCGGAGAAGATCGACATCGTCTGGGATGCGATCACTCTTCACCTGCACTACGCGATCGCCGTCCGTAAGCGTCCGGAGATCGCGCTGGTGACGGCCGGTGCCGGTTACGACCTCGGCCCGGAAGGGCCGCATACACTCCCGGCCGGATACGTCGAGCGCATCCACGCCGTGCTGCCTCGCCTCCACGCCGCGCCCGTGCTGTACGACACGATCGTCGGCCAAGCCCTCGACAAACCTCACAAGGCCCCGCCCTTCAGCATGCCGGGCGAACTCGTCCGCCAGAAAACCCTTGAAACCTGGCCCACTTGGGAACAGCTGATGACGCAGCCGCCCTCTTGGAACGACTACGACGGCTACGAGTCGAGAACCTGAGCAGACAGTGCGCTTGAGAGCGCTCTCAGCAGATGCGTCCCGATCGTGCCCCGCGACACCCTCGCCGTCAAGACTCGAACACATCGCGACGGTTCGTAATCGCCAACTGCCCCTGATGCGCAATCTATTGACACTGCGTTTCAGGAGTTTTACGTTCCTTGACATCTGAGAGCGCTCTCACGTGTGCCCTCCGTCCTCCTCCCACGACTTCGAGGTGCTGCTCATGCAAGCCTCCTTCTCCAGACCTGCCGCGGCGACGGTGCTGGCCATCGCCCTGGCCACCCTGGGTCTGGGCCCTGCCGCAAGCCCGGCGGCAGCCGCCACCGTCCCTGCCGGCGCGGGCAGTTACACCGACACCCGCCCCGCCGGAACCTCCGGACCCACCACGAACACCGGCGCCCCCGTCACACCCAAACTCACCGCGGCGGCCCGCGACAAGCCGGTTCCCACCAACGACTGGTGGACCTCGCTCGCCTACCAGCGCTACGGCGACAACCCGTACTCCACCCCCATGTACGGCCACCCGCTCACCTACCAGGCCACCTCCGGCGGGCTGGAGGTCGGCTACCCGACCACGCCCGCGGTCGTCGGGGACGGCCGCCAGTACGAGTACGCCCACAAGGCCGACCTCACCGTCGGACTCAACGGCCTCAACTCCCCCGACACCAAGGCCGACGACTGGTCCGACTGGACGGTCACCCCCTACTGGTCGGACGGCGCCCGCACGCTGCGTACGACCATCGGGCACGGCATGCCCTTCGTGTACGCCAAGGGCTCCGGCGGTGACGCGCGGATCACCACGGCCGGCGCACCGACCGTCTTCGCCGACAACGGCAACGTTCTCGGCATCACGGTCGCGGGTCACCACTACGCGCTGTTCGCCCCTACGGGCAGCGACTGGGCGGTGTCCGGCTCCACTATCACCGCCGGGCTCGGCGGCAAGGACTACTTCTCGCTGGCCGTACTGCCGTCCACCGACGCGCTGGCGACGTACCGCAAGTACGCCTTCAGTTTCGTCACCGGCTCCAAGGTGAGCTGGGAGTCCACCGGCGGCAACGTGAAGGCGACCTACAGCCTGACCACCGAGGCGAAGGAGGGCACGGAACGGGGGACGCTCCAGGCGCTCTACCGCCACCAGTGGCTGCACACGACCGACGCGCTCACCCCGTACACCTACGTGTCCCCGCGCGGCACGATGAAGGTACGGGAGTCCGCCTCCTTCACCACCAGCCAGAAGAACTCCGGTGTGCTGCCCGCACTCCCCGCGACCGGCGGCGTCGACAAGGCCCGGCTGACCGGATATCTCAACGAGGTGGCGAACGCCTCCGACCCGTTCTCCGGGGCCACCGACACGTACTGGACCGGCAAGGCGCTCGGCCGTCTCGCCCAACTGGTGCCTGTCGCCGACCAGATCGGCCAGCCGGGCATCCGGGACAAGCTGCTCGGCCTGATGAAGGGGCGGCTTCAGGAGTGGTTCACGGCGGGAGGTGCAAGCGAATTCAGTTACGACAGGGACTGGAAGACGCTGACCGGCTACCCGGCTTCGTACGGCAGTGACACCGAACTCAACGACCACCACTTCCACTACAGCTACTACGTGTACGCGGCGGCGATCGTCGCCCAGTACGACCAGGCGTGGGCCGCCGACTCCGCCTGGGGCACGATGGTCAAGACCCTCGTGCGCGACGCGGCCAATCCCAGCCGCACGGACACCGCGTTCCCGTTCCTGCGCGGCTTCGACGTGTACGCGGGCCACAGTTGGGCCTCCGGACACCAGGGATTCGCGGCCGGCAACAACCAGGAGTCCTCCTCGGAGTCCATCAACCTCAGCGCCGGACTCGTGCTGTGGGGCGCCGCGACGGGTGACACCGCGCTGCGCGACCTCGGCAGCTATCTGCTGACCACCGAGTCGGAAGCGATCACGCAGTACTGGTTCGACGCCGACCAGCAGGTCTTCCCCGGCTCCTACGGGCACGACACGGTCGGCATGGTCTGGGGCAGCGGCGCCGCCTACTCCACCTGGTGGACAGCGAACCCGGAGGAGATCCACGGCATCAACGTCCTGCCCGTCACGGGTGGTTCGCTGCACCTCGCGCGTGAGAAGGCCGCCATCAAGCGCAATATCGCCGAGATGGAGCGCGAGAACGGCGGGCCGGCCGTCGAGTGGCGCGACCTGCTGTGGGAGTTCGAGTCGCTGGCCGATCCGGCGGCGGCGAAGGCCAAGTGGGACGCGGGCAACGCGGGCTACTCCCCGGAGCAGGGCGAGTCGAAGGCGCACACGTACCACTGGATCGCCACGCTCGACGGTCTGGGCGCCCCCGACCTGACGATCAGCGGGAACATCCCGACCTCCGCCGTCTTCGTGAAGAACGGCGTCCGGACCTACACCGCCCACAACCACGGCTCCACCGCCCGCACCGTCACCTTCTCCGACGGCGCGACCCTCTCCGTACCGGCCCGTTCCACAGCCACCGGTACGGGCACGGGCGGCCCGGACCCCGATCCCGATCCGGACCCGCCGGGGCCGTCCACCGGCAACACCTTCCGGCTGAAGTCGGGCGGCATCCTCACCACCGCCACGGACGGCGCGGCGGGAGCGGACACGCTGGCCTCCGCGGACGGCGTCAACCGGGACGGTACGCCGTACAAGCCGACGGTCTACGAGATCAGGAACGTCAACGGCTCGCTCGCCCCGGGTGCGTCCACCACATTCCGCCTACGCGTCGACGCGGGTACGACGGTCGGGCTCGCCCCGCAGGTCAGGGTCAGCTACGACCTGACCGGCAACGGCTCCTTCGACCGGGCGGAGACCTTCCGCTACTTCGCGACCGACCCGGTGACGGGGTGGGAGGAGTACACCCAGGCGGTGGGCACCTCGTCGGTGACCGGAAGCCTGGGCAACCTGCAGGGTGGGACGGTCCGCCTGGAGATCTGGAACGCGCTGAACACCGGCACGTCCCAGGTGCAGACCGGTACGGACGGGGCCGTCCTGAAGATCCCGTACGCCTGATCGTCCACACGCGCGCGTGAGCACGTGCGGCGGATTTCGTGCGGCGGGTTTCGTGCCACTCAGGCCGAGTCCCGCCGCACCAGCGTGGTCGGGGTGATCACCGAGTCGGGGGTGTCGAAGACATCGGCGCCCGTACGGTCGCGGCTCAGACCGCGCAGCAGCAGCCGGGCCATCAGCCGGCCCTGGCCCTCGATGTCCTGACGCACGGTGGTGAGTGGTGGATCGGTGGCCTCGGACACCGGCCCCATGTCGTCGAAGCCGACCACCGCCACCTGCTCGGGAACCCGGATCCCGCGCTCCCCCAGCACCCGCAGAGCGCCCGATGCCATCAGGTCGTTGGCGGCGAACACCGCGTCGAGATCGGGCCGGCGCTCCAGCAGTTCCGCCATCGCCCGCTCCCCGCTCGCCACGGTGAACGCCCCTTCGGCGACGAGTGTCGGGTCCACGTCCAGCAGGATGTCCCGGTAGCCGTGGAGCCGGTCCATGGCCGAGGTCTGGTCGGGCGGCCCCGCGATGTGCGCGATGCGCTCCCGCCCGAGGTCACGAAGACACTGCACGGCCGCCCGCGCGCCGCCCCGGTTGTCGGCGTCCACGTACGGCACGGCCCGATCGCCGGGGGCCGCGCTCCAGCTCGGCCGTCCGCCGTAGACCGTCGGCACCCCGGCCCGCCGGGTGATCGCGGGCAACGGGTCGTCGGTGTGCAGGGAGAACGCCAGGGCCCCGTCGACATGGCCACCGGACAGATAGCGCGCGACCCGGTCGAAGTCCTCGGCTCCCTCCACGATCAGCAGGACCAACTGGGTGTCATGGGCGGCCAGTTCCTTGCTGATGCCCCGGAGCTGCTGGGAGAAGAACGGGTCGGAGAAGATCCGGATCTCCGGCTCCGCGATGACCACGGCCACGGCTCCGGTCCGCCGGGTAACGAGGGTGCGGGCGGCGTGGTTCGGGACGTACCCGAGCTCCTCGACCGCACGGAGGACCTTGTCGACCAGCGGTTTGCGTACCCCCTCGCCCCCGTTCACGACCCGTGACGCGGTGGCCCGGGAGACGCCGGCGCGCGCCGCGACGCCTTCAAGGGTGGGCCGGGAGCCGGGGGAATGCTGGGGCACAGCAGGAACTCCTCGTCGCTGGGCAGCGGCGGTACGGGCCGACCAGTGGCGACCGCCGGATCGGGACAGCGTAACGCCACGGCCCCACGAGGTGAGAGCGCTCTCACCGACCGGGTGGGAGCTCGGGGTGTCCCTTTTTCTCAGGTCAGGGTCAACCACCGGCGGCCGTCGATGAGTTCTCGTGCGGCGTCGAGGTGACCCGCGTGGCACGCTGTCTCCGTGATGACGTGCAGCAGGACGTCCCGAAGGGTGTGCAGGTGCGGCTCGCCGAAGAGCTCGTGAGGCCACCAGACCAAGGGGGTGTCCGCAGTCGCGGCGGCGATGACGGCGTCCGCGAGCTGCGCCTCCGAGCGGTACCGTTCGAGTACATCGGCGGGGTCGACGTCGGGCCCCACCTGCCAGGCGTCGTCGATCTCATCGAGCGCCTTGATGACATCCTCGTCGCCGACAAGCACCGCACGGAACCAGAAGCGCTCGACGTCGAGCGCGAGATGCTGGACGAGGCCGAGGCAGCTCCACCCCGACGGCAGCACGGGCCGACGGAGGTCATCCGTGTCGAGCCCGTCGAGTATGCCGAGTACGTGGCGGCGCTGTCCGTCCAGGAACGACAGGAGTGCCCGGATCTCCGGATCCGCTGTCACGGTCAGCGGCGACTCATTCGTTCGCCCGCTCACTTGGCGATCTCCCAGATGTGGCCGCCGGGATCACGGAAACTGGCAGTCCGGATTCCCCACGGGCGGTCGATCGGGCCATTCAGCAGTTTCACGCCGCGCGCGGTCAACTGCTCGCACATGGCATCGACATCGTCAACGGGGAGCGTGAGTTGGATTCGGGACCCGACGCCCTGCTCGGCGACACGTGCCGGGTCGATCAGCTCGTGTGCCGCGGTCGTACTCAGCAGGTTGATGAGGGTGTTTCCGAAGCCGAATACGGCGGAATTGTCGTCCTCGAAGACGACTGGCAGGCCGAACACCTCACGGTAGAACCGCTTCGTATCCTCCAGGTCCTCGACGAACAGGGTGATGGCGCTGATGCCTGTGGGCCATGCCGGATTGTCGGTGTGATTCACAACAACAAAGGATCTACGAACCGGCCTGCCGTGTACAGGGTTCGGCCCGTCCCGTTTCCCTGTGCCCAGTCTCAGTCGGTCTGCTTCTGCCACACCTTGACAGCTGTTTTCGGGTTGGACGCGGAGTTCGACTTGTGTGTCACCGAGCAGCGGTACTGCTTACCCAAATAGGTAACCCGGTCGTTTGCCGAATACTGCCGGTTGACTTTCCATTCCGAGAATCCAGCTGCCATGAGGGGCGTCCTTTCCGCAGACCGGCACGCTGCCGACCTGCGCGAATCTTCCCACGTTCGCGACCCGCTCCCTCCACGCGGTGAAAGGATGCCTGGGACACGGGGCTCATCCGGGCGAAATCAGGCGGGGGAACATGCTGGAGGGACTGGACGCGGCGGACTGGCGTGGGCTGGAGCCGGTACGGCCCGACCGGCCGGCCACCGACATACCGAAGGTGCTGCGCCGGATCGCACGGGCGGATGCCACCACCCGGCCGGACGCCGTGGAGCGGGCGTACGGCGACCTCCAGGACCTCCTCCTCTCGCCGGGCCGGGTAACCGACGCGTGCACGGCCGCGCTGCCGTTCCTGGTGGACCTCGCCCTTGACCGGGACACGGTCGCGCGACCGGACGTGGTCGACGTACTGGCGGGCCTGGCCCTCAATGGGGCCGCTGGGGAGAACGCGGCGCCGGACCCCGGGTGGGAGGCGGCCTGGCAACGGCAGTGGCCCCGGCTGCGAGGGCTGCTCAGCGACACCGATCCTCCGGTGCGGCGGGCCGCGCTGCAACTGATCTCCGACCGGACCGCCCCGCTACTCGACCGGTGGCGCGAGGAGACGGACCTTTCCGTGCGGGTGACGGTGTTGCTGGCGCTGGGCGAGGCCGCGGCCTCCGAGGAATCCGCGGGTGCGAAGGTCGACGAGGTACGCGCGGTGCTGGACGGCGTCCTCCATGGCGAGGACGGGGTGCTGCGCGTGGCAGCGGCGGTCGCCACCTCGTCCCTGGACCCGCAGGCACCGCTGCGCGCCTCCCCGATGCTGCTGGAGATCCTCACCGATCCCAAGCTCGCCCCGGTGTTCGAGAAGGTCTGGTACACCCTGAACTGCGAGTATCCGTACGACCGAGCCGACGTCGCGGGCTGGGTCGTGCACCTTCTGGAGCGCGACGTGAGGGTGGCGATCTCGTTCGTGGCCGGGCTCGCCGAGGCCGGAAGCCGAACGGGAGATGCGGATCTGCGCCGGTGCGCGTTGGACGAGGCGTGGCAACTGCTGGTGTTCCGGCCGTCCGCGGCCACCGTGTTCCTGCCGCTGGCCGCCGGGCTGCTGGCCGACCCCGACGACGACGTGCGCTACAAGGCCGCGCATCTACTGGCGGTGCTCGGCCGCCGGGCGGCCCCGTACGCCGACCGGCTCGCGGCCCTCCTCGACGACTCCGGCGAGTCACAGTTCTTCGACGGCACCGTGGGCGACCACGCCCGGTGGGCTTTGACCCGGATCGGTGACCCGCGCGCCCTGCCGGATCTGGTCGAGCGGCTCGTCGCGCCCTACCGGGACATGCAGGGCCGGGGTTACTGCCTCGGTGACCCGCGGCAGCCGGATGTCGCCGACGTTCTCCGGCCGCTGCGCGCACACGCCGGAGAACTGCTGCCCGCGGTACGGGAGGCGTTGCGCGACGAGGTCGCCCGCGAGGGCTGGCTGACCGGAGAGCTCCGCGAGGTGCTCCAGGCGTGGGGAGAGGACCCGATACTCCCCGGTGAGACGCAGCCGTACCCGAAGCCGTGGGAGCCGCCGCTGATGGAGCCGGCAGAGGCGGAAGAGGCTGTGCTGGCGTTCGCACCCGACGGCGAGACGTTCGGTACATTCAGCGCCGCGCTGTCCTCGCTCACCCACCACGGACGCCTCACCACGCCGGTCAGCCAGGCGCTGGCGGCGCTCCGGGACGGGGACCACCGGCTGTCGCAGTACGCCGATTACCGGACGTTCCTCCAGGACGAGGAGATCCGCGAACGGATCGACGCGGTGCTCGCCCTCCCGTAACACCGCGCTCCCGGGCAACGCCGAACCCCGATTCCGTTTCGACACCAGGCTGCGGGCGCTTCATTCAGGACCAGATCTGGCCTATTCGATCTCTAGTCTCGTCGCATCACGAAGGACCAAGAGACGGGACGAGACGAATGAACCACCATGTACCCGAGGGCTACACGAGCGTTGCGCCGTGGGTGGTATCCGACGACACGGGCGCGCTGCTCGACTTCATCGTCGCCGCCTTCGACGGCAAAGAGATCGCGCGGGTGCCGCTCGAGGACGGCACCATCGGCCACGGCGAGATCCGAGTCGGCGACACCGTGGTACTGGCCTTCGATCGACGTCCCGACTGGCCGGCGATGCCCTCGCTGCTGCGCGTCTACGTCCCGAACGCGGACGCCGCCGTGGCCTCTGCTGTCGCGCACGGAGCACAGGTGGTCACCGAGATCTCGGACAGCGCGTGGGGCGATCGCGGCGGCAGGGTGAAGGACCCGTTCGGCAATATCTGGTGGGTGACGAGCCGAGTCGAGCACGTCGAACCGGACCTGACCTGGCAGCGAATGTCCGAGCCGAAGTACGCCGAGGCGATGCGCGTGGCCCAGGAAACCCTGGACGCCACGCTCAGCGGCCGGGGGTCGGGGGTGGCGAGCGCCCCGCAGAATCCGAACCACTGAACTCACCTGTCAACCTGATGGCTGTTGCGAGTGGCGGCAGGGAACTGCAACGCACCGAGTGCTTGCGGGCGGGCTCTGGGGCCGTGCTTGGAGCCCGCTCCCCCAGGCAACCCGGGATCCAGGTACGACCGCACAGCAGGACGGTCGACGGCGACGCGAATGCACCGCAACATCCGTCCCCTACAGGCGAGGTCGCGAAGGCTTCAGTCGCGGCGAGCCAGAAAGTAGGCGCGGCGGGTGGCGACTTCGGCTTCGTAGTGAGTGCGCTCCATGTGCATCTCCACGGTGAACCCGGCCGCTTTCAGAAGTTCGGCGATGCTCGCGGGCTCGAAGAAGCGGAAGTCGATGTCCACTTCATGCCCCCACCACTCGTCCCGGTGCCAGACCTCCTCACCGATGTGGAAGGAGAGGAGGAGAAGCCCGGAGGGGCGCAGTACCCGCCCTGCCTCCTCGAAGGCGCGGTGCAGTTCGCCAGGGGCGAGGTGGACGATCGCGTAGAGGGCGACTGCCGAGCCGAACTCGCCGTCCTTGGCCGGAAGTTCCAGCAAATTACCTTCTCGGAACTCCACCTCTGCAAACCGTCGACGGCCGGCCTCGATCATGCCTGCCGACAGATCGACCCCGACCGTGCGCACGCCCTTCTCGGCCAGCCAGGCCGCCACATGCCCGGGGCCGCAGCCGAGGTCGGCGATCACGCTCCCTGGTTCCGTCTGTTCCACAAGGGACGCCAGGAGCGCCCGGTCAAGCGGCTTCCCCGCGAGCTCGTTGCCCAACCGGGCCGCGTACTCCTCGGCCACGGTGTCGTAGCTGCGGCGCACAGAGTTGTGATGGCCATGATCACTCATGCGAGCCAGCATGCCACGTGACCGCTGGGGACGCCCCTGTCCCGGCCGCCGGCCCGGCCACGGACACCGATATCGCGTCGACAGCTGCCACCAACGTCAGTCCCCGCTCGGCCGCCGGACCCGCCCGTTCGGGCCCAGACCGACGCATCGTCCGTGCACACCCGCGTGTGCTTCGAGAAAGGAAAGTTCAGGCGTCTTACGGTCTTCCAATGCGATCTGTCCCATGGTGGGTCCTGCTCTCGTCGGTATCCGCTCCCATCCTGCTGGTCGGTGGCTGGTCGATCTCAGCGGCGCTTCAGGGGGCAAGCTACGACCACGCCTCAAAAACGATCAGTGTCCTCGCGTCGAACGGCGCCAGGGGGTACTGGGTGATGACCTCAGCCCTGATCACTCTGGGCGCCTGCCACGTGATCACCGCCTGGGGCCTGTATCCCGCGGCGCCCCCGGGACGTATCGCGCTGGGCGGCGGCGGAGTTTCGGCGATGCTGCTGGCGCTGTTCCCGGCACCGAGCAGCGGAGGGTCGCTCAAACACGGCACGGTGGTGGCGGTCGCGTTCTGTCTTCTGGCGTTGTGGCCCGTCCTGGCCATGCGGCGCCGCGCAACCGGGCGCCGCCCGTCGGACCTGCCACGGGCAGCGAACGCTCCGTGGGGTCTGCGGCCCGGACCATCCTTCACGGCGACCGCATTGATGTGGCTCGGGGGTGCATGGTTCCTGCTCGCGCTGCTCGTGCACGACACCGCCGGGGCGGCTGAGCGGGTCCTGACATTCGCACAGTCGCTCTGGCCCCTCGTGGTGGTCGTCTCCTGCCTACGACAGTCCGATCACTACGACGAGCCGGCGTGAGGCACTGGCGGTGACCGACCAGTGCGTGTCAACGACGGGGGGTTCAGAGAGGCTGCGGTTCAGCGTCCGTTGACTGGGCGTATCCCAGGGCCCACTGCCCGGGGACGGTCTCGCAGATCGCGTCCAGGCCTGCTCGGGTCCGGCCCCGGACGTGCAGCCAGCTGTGAACGCCCAAGCCGTCCTGGCGCAGCAACTGCCCCGGGGCGGAGAACCAACGCACTGGCGAGTCCTCCGGGCCTGTCCACAACGGGTAGTCGGGGAGTGCGATCCGCCGGAAGTGTTCGGGCACCGCTCGGAGCAGGTTGGCCGGCAGCTCGCACGCGTTGTACAGCCGGCCTCCCCCGCCGAACAGCGCCTCGCTCAGTACGAGCTCGACGCAGGCCAGGGAGACCCGGTCCAAGAACGGCACCCAGCCGTGCCGCGTCTGGACGAACACCGGTGGATCGTCCTGATCAAGGTCGCGCAGGCGCACACCCCAGAAGGCGCAGCCCTCGTTCTCGCTGCGGAAGACGAGGACCCCGCCGCACTCGTCGTGCAAGAACATCTCGGCGGGCGGCAGCAGGGGATCCTGGTTGGCGATCAGGCCGGACCGCGCGCCGAGCAGCGTGTAGAACTCGCGCAGCGCGGCCGGCAGGGAGCAGCCGAGCGCCGCCTCGGCCCGGGCCAGTTCCGCTGCCGGTGTGCCGTCGTCCTCGGTCAGCGGCTCGTCCCAGGCAGCGGCGAAGCCGCGGACGAACGCCCATGCCCGCGCCCGGTTGGAGATTCCGCCGTCCAGAGCCAGAGCCTGAGCCACGTCGAACACGCCAGTCATGCCACGAACCGTAGAGGAAGCACACGCCGCATCACCCGATCCATCGTGATTCACCATGGATCCATGGAGCTCCCGAACGTGCGCATCAGCCTGCGCGTGGGCGCAAGTGATGAACTCACCGAACCGGTCAGGAAAGGAGCTATCGAACTGGCCTTCTCGGCCGCCGGTCTCAGCCGAGACGTCGCCTTCGAAGTGACCACCGCGGACTTCATGGCCCGGCTGGCCGGCCGCACCTGCCCGCGTGGAGCCGGTCCTGAAACCGGCACAACGCCGAGCAGGCGCTCGCCCATCCCGTACGGACTCGTGCTCAGCTCCTCACGCCTCGGTGAGTGAACCGTCCACGAGCAGGACGAGCTTGCCCGTGGTGCGGTCGGTCTCGCCCAGGGCATGAGCCTTGGCGGCGTCGGCGAGAAGGAAGACCTCCTCGACGTGAGCACGCAGACCACCGGACTCCACGAGGCCGGCGATGGCGTTCATGCCGGAGTGGTCGGCTTCCACCAGGAGAGTCTCCACCCGTACGCCGCGTTCGGCGGCCTTCGCCGCCTCGTCCGGGTCCGTGCCCGGCAGAAGGGATACGAGGACGCCGCCGGGGCGCAGGACTTCGAGGGAACGGATGCGGGTGTCGCCGGAGAGCGGGTCCAGTACGACGTCGATGTCCGGGGCAGCGTCCCGGAAGTCGGTGGTCCGGTAGTCGATGACCTCGTCGGCGCCGAGGGACCGGACGAAGTCGTGCTTGGGGGCGCTGGCGGTCCCGATGACGTACGCGCCGCGGGACTTGGCGATCTGGACGGCGAGATGGCCGACGCCACCGGCAGCGGCGTGGACGAGCACGCGCCGGCCCGCCGTCACCCCTGCCGTGTCGACAAGTGCCTGGTACGCCGTGAGTGCCGCGAGCGGGAGTGCGGCGGCCTGGATGTGGTCGATCCCGGCGGGCTTGCGGGCGAAGGCCCGGGCGGGTGCGGTCACGTACTCGGCGTGCGCCCCGACTCCGTACGGGTAGGGCAGCATGCCGAAGACCTCGTCGCCCGGCTTGAAGAGCGTGACTCCGTAGCCGACGGCCTCGACGACACCGGAGACATCCCAGCCGAGTACGAGCGGCAGGCGGTCCAGGAAGAGGCCGCCCGACCGGTGCTTCCAGTCGGTGGGGTTTACCCCGCTCGCCTTGACGGCGACCAGGATCTGGCTCGGGCCGGGCGCCGGCCTGGGGAGCTCGACCTCCTTGAGCACGTCAGGTGTTCCGTAGGTGTCCTGGCTGATGGCGCGCATGGTGTCTCGCATCGTGGCGTTGTTGGTCATGCTCACAGCTTCGCGGGCAGCCTTGACGCGTACCATGGCATGATTGCCATCTTTCGACAGGATCGTGCCATGTCACGTCTCGCTCACCGTGTAGTCGTTCTCGCCCTGGACGGGGTGTACCCCTTCGAGCTCGGCATTCCGAGTCGCGTCCTCGGCGCCGCCGATGACCGGTACGAGGTCCTGACCTGCTCGGTCGACGGTGGGCCTGTGCGGACCAACGCCGACTTCTCGGTCACCGTCGAGCACGGAGCGGAGGTCCTTCGCACCGCCGACACCGTCGTCATCCCGCCCTACGATCCGGCGCTCCTCACACGCGAGGTGCCGACGGAGATCCGGGAGGCGCTCGCCTCGATCCCCTCCGGAACCCGCATCGTGTCGATCTGCACGGGCGCCTTCCTGCTCGCGGCCGTCGGACTCCTGGACGGCCGGCCCGCCACGACCCATTGGGCGCTCGCGGCAGCCTTCCGCGCCTGGTTCCCACAGGTGGTGCTCGACCCGGACGTGCTCTTCGTCGACGACGGGAACGTGCTGACTTCGGCCGGGGCCGCCTCGGGGGTGGACGTCTGCCTGCACCTCGTACGCAAGGACCACGGCGCCGCCGTGGCCAACCAGGTGGCCCGTGCGTGTGTGGTCCCGCCGTGGCGGGACGGCGGGCAGGCCCAGTACATCGAACAGCCTGTGCCGGATGCCGTGGCCAACGGGACCTCGGCCACCAGGCAGTGGGCCCTGGAGAATCTGCAGGAGCCACTCACCCTGCGCGAGCTCGCCGACCACGCCCGGATGAGCCTGCGGACCTTCGCCCGCCGGTTCAGCGAAGAGGTCGGCATGAGCCCGGGGCGCTGGCTGATCCAGCAGAGGGTGGCCCACGCCCGCCATCTGCTGGAGTCCACCGATCTGGCCGTGGACGACATCGCGGGCCAGGTCGGTTTCGCGACCGGCACGTCGCTGCGCCAGCACCTGCACGCCTCCATTGGGGTCTCTCCGCTGGCCTATCGGCGTACTTTCCGCGGCGAGACGGCGGTGCCTGGCACCGCACCGGCGGGCACTCATGCCCCGGCCCTGGCCCTGGCCCTTGCCCCTACCTCTACCTCTGCTCCTGCCCCTGCCCCGGAAGCAGCGCCGCTCTGAGCCACTCGGCCTCTCACAACCCACGGTGACACTCAGAACCGCACCCTGGAGCGTCAGACCGGTGACTGACTCGGCGCTTTTCGCGTCAGCGGCGGACGCGGGCGATGAGCAGGGCCACGTCGTCGTGATCGCCGGGATGCCGCATCGAGTCCAGCAGGTGGTCGCAGGTGTCTTCGAGATTGCGGTGCGGGCCGTCGAGGAGGGCGAGGAGCGCGTCGAGACGGGTGTCGATGTCCTGGTCACGCGTTTCGACCAAACCGTCGGTGTAGAGGAGCAGTTGGTCACCGGGGTCCAGGTCGACCGTGGTGGTGCGGAAGGGGACACCGCCCACGCCCAGCGGGGCGCCGGTGGGCAGGTCGAGGAGTTCGGGCCTGTGTCCGGGCCGCATGCGGATGGGAGGCAGGTGTCCCGCGGTGGAGATGTGGCAGTGGGCGCTGTGGGGATCGTAGAGCGCGTAGATGCAGGTGGCGATGTAGGGATCGAGCCCGGCGGTGATCCTGTCGAGGTTGCGCAGCACGTCCGCGGGTGGCAGATCCAGACCGGCGAGTGTCTGGGTGGCGGTGCGAAGCCGTCCCATGGTGCTGGCGGCGTTGATGCCGCTGCCCATCACGTCGCCGACGACGAGCGCGGTCCTGTCACCGGTCAGAGGGAGGATGTCGTACCAGTCGCCGCCCACCTCTATGGCCGCACCGGCCGGCTGGTACCGGGAGGCGACCTCGAGGCCGTACAGGCACGTGGGGACCTCGGGCAGGAGGCTGCGCTGGAGGGTCAGTGCGGTGTCACGTTGCGCCTGATACCAGCGGGCGTTGTCGATGCATACGGCAGCACGGGCTGCGAGCTCGCCGGCCAGGGTGACGTCGTCTTCGGTGAAGGGCAGCGGGTTACGGGCGCGTACGAGGTCGAGGGCCCCGAGGACCTCCCCGCGGGCGATCAGCGGGACGGCCAAATAGGAGTGGACGCCCGCCTCGGCGAGGAGCTCGGCGGACCGGGCGTCGCGCGCGATGAGACGCAGGTCTGCCTTGGTCACGTGGGTGACCACTACGGGTCGGCGTGTGCTGACACATCGGGCGATCAGCCGTTCGGCGTCGTAGCGGGCGACTTCGCCCGGTGGATCCGCTGCTGAGACGGCGTCGGTGGGATAGGCGGCGGCAACGGCCAGCGCGCGGAACTCCGCCGGCCCGTCGGAACGGGACCGGTTGCGGTGTCCGCTCAGGACCGCTTCGAGAACGTCCACCGCGCCCATGTCGGCGAGCTCGGGGACGGCGACATCGGCCAGCTCCCGGGCGGTCTGAACCAGATCCAGCGTGGTGCCGATACGCACGGAGGCATCGGCGACGACGGTCAGGCGGTGCCTGGCACGTTCGGCGTCCAGAGCCGCACGGTGCCGGTCGGTCACGTCCACGGCGGAAACACCCACGCCCAGCACTTTCCCCGCAGAGTCCTCCAGCCGGTAGAAGGAGACCGACCAGGCGTGCTGGGTGTCGGGATCGTCGTGCGTTCGGCCGACGGTGTCCTGGTCCACCAGCGGAATACCGGTGGACAGGACCTGTCGCATCGCGGATTCGATCGCGTCAACGTCCAGGAACGGCAGGGCCTCCCGCACGCTGCGGCCGAGATGTTCCTTGGCGGGCAGGCCGTTGATACGTTCCAGGGCGGGGTTGACCATGACGTACCGCAGGTTCGTGTCCACGACGGCCAGACCGATCGGCGACTGGTCAACCAGCCGGACAGACAGTGCCAGGTCGCGTTCCACGCGCCGCAACGTCGCCTGATCAGTGGCGAGACCGAGGGCATACAGATCCCCGAGGTCATCCATCAGCCGCATATTGCGGAACTCCAGCAGCCGCGTACCACCGTCCTTGTGCAGTACGGGGAAGGTGCCCGCCCAGGTCCCTTCCCCGGCCATCACCTCGCCGAACAGCCGGAGCACGAGATCGGCGTGCTCATCGGCCACCATCAGCTGGACTGCGAGCTGACCGAGCGCCTCCTCGGCGGTGTATCCGATCAATGCCTGCGCCTGCGGACTCCAGAACACGATCCGGCCCTCGGCGTCCAGGACGATCGCCGCCACGCCGAGCACGTCCAGCAGCCCACCGGGAGGCGAGCCGCCCAGCTCCGCCCTTCCAGCAGGGCCCAGATCGGTCTGAAACCCGTCTGTAGCCATCGTCTGCCGCTCCTTCCGCCGCAGACAGGCCGGTGATCGCTCTCCCGCTGCAGACGCCGTGACCTCTCCCATACTCCCCCGCACCAGTCACCCCCGCAGCCCTCCGGCCCTAAATACTGGGCAATGCCTGGACCCGCGCCTGCTCGACGCCACGGGCTCCGGCATCCCTCTGACATCGCCAGCCTCGTGGGCAACTCGTGAGAATCTCACGGAGTGGAACCAAATCATCACGCTACGCATCGGGGCGCACCTCTTCGATCGGACAACACCGGACCGCACGACTTGATAGGCAAGTCACCACTTGCCTATGGTGTTGGTCATGGCGGACGATGTCTTCAAGGCGCTGGCCGACCCCACCCGCCGGCGCATCCTTGACGAGCTGGTGGAACGGGACGGCCAGACCCTGTTCGAGATTTGCACAAGGCTGGTGACCAAACACGGCCTGGGGCTGTCCCGCCAGGCGATCAGCCAGCATCTGGCCGTACTGGAATCCGCGGGTCTGGTCCTTTCGCGGCGCCAGGGCCGCTACAAGTTCCACGACCTGAACACCGAACCCCTTGAGCTCATCGTGACCCGATGGCTCAGGCCCGATACACCGGAGAGCACCCCATGAGGATTCACCTGAGCAGCGTATTCGTCGACGACCAGGACAAAGCCCTGCGCTTCTACACCGACGTGATGGGCTTCGTGACGAAGCACGACGTCCCGCTGGGTACGGACCGGTGGCTGACCGTGGTCTCGCCGGAAGATCCCGACGGTACCGAACTGCTCCTTGAGCCCTCCGGCCATCCCGCGGTGAAGCCGTACAAGACGGCGCTGGTCGAGGACGGCATCCCGGCCACGTCCTTCGCCGTGGACGACGTACATGCGGAATGCGACCGGCTGCGCGAGCTCGGGGTGCACTTCACCCAGGAGCCGCTGACGATGGGCCCGATCACCACGGCGGTACTGGACGACACCTGCGGCAACCTGATCCAGATCGTGCACAGCGAGTAGGAGCGTCCACGACTTCGGGTTCAGGCTCATGCTCAGGCTCAGCTCAGGTCGAGTGCGGCGGAGTGCACTCGGCTCGTACGATCAAGAGCGGGATGGGGCTCGTAGCGCAGTGGTCGTCGCGCCTTCACCGCATGTGGGAGGACGCCGGTTCGAATCCGGCCGGCCCCATCCCTCCCCTGCATCGCGCACGCGCCGGACTTCCGGCCGCGTGAGTGCTCATGCCCCGTCAAATTCCTTGACCACTAAGGACCTTGGCGTGTTCGCGTCTGCGGCACGGCACTAGAGTGGGACGGTGAACTCTCTGCCGGAAGACCCGCAGTCGCTGATCAGTGAAGACGCTCGCGACACGGCCGTGCAGCGCCTTCAGGATGCGTATGCCGAAGGGCACATCTCACACGAGGAGATGGACGAAGGGCTCGGCCAGGCGCTCACCGCCAAGAAGCACAGCGAGCTCGTGTCGGTCCTGGCCTCGCTCCCGGAGGAGAAAGCGGTCACCACGTCCACGATTGCCGCCGCCAGTGGCCGGATCCAGCGGCGCGGCACATGGCGGGTACCGCGGAAGCTCAAGGTCGAGTCCGCATTCGGAAAGGTGTACCTCGACCTGTCCCGGGCAGTTTTCGAGCATCCGGAAGTCGACATCGAGCTACAACTCGGCACCGGCAAGGCCAAGATCACGGTGCCTCGCGACGCGATAGTCGACGTCAAGGATCTGCACACCGGGTGGAAGGACTCGCTCTACAAGACGCGGCGGAGCTCCCGCCCGCGTGGGCCGAGGATCCGGATCTCCGGAGCGATGGGGTTCGGGCAGCTGAAGATCCGCCACGCGCGGCGTTGAGGCAGCTGGTGTCGAGGCGGATGATGCAGACGCAGGGACCACGCATAAGGTGCCTGGATGATCGGGATACCAGAGGCGTTCTCGCGTAGCACCGTCGAGCGCGAGGGAGAGCCGGGAGCCATGTGGCTCGCCGAACTTCCGCGGATTGTGGACGATTTGCTGGGGCGCTGGGAGTGCGTTCAGGACGGAGATGTCCTGCATGGGGGCGTCGGAGTGATCGTCCCGGTGGTACGGCAGGGCACGGGGGCTGCTGTGCTGAAGGTGTCCTTTCCGCATCCCGGCAACGTGCACGAGCCGGACGCATTCGCGGCATGGGGCGGGCGCGGAGCCGTCCTGCTTCTTGAGCGAGAAGACAAGCGCTTCGCGATGCTTCTGGAGCGGGTGCAGGCATCGACGCTGGCGGAGCTCGACGACGCCGACGAGGTGGTGACGGTCGCCGGGCGGATCAGCCGTCAGCTGGCGATCCCCGCGCCACCGGATCTGCCACGGCTGCGGGAACAGGCCGACGCCTGGGAGGAACAACTACGCAAGGATGCGAAGGAGTTGCCTCACACGCTTTCGCCCTATGTCGTGGACGCGGCAGCGGCGACCATTCGTGAACTGGCCCGGGTCCAGCCGGACACCCTCATCCACGGCGACCTCCACGCCGGAAACATCCTCCGTGCCGACCGTGAACCATGGCTGGCGGTCGACCCCAAGGGTACGCGGGAGACCCCGCCTACGACGGCGGCACGCTGTTGAAGTCACGCGCGGTGTCGCTTCTCGAAGCGGACGACCTGCGAGCAGCGGTCCATCACACTCTGGACGTCTTCGTCGACGCTGCGGAACTCGACCGCGAACGCGTCCAGCGGTGGACGCAGCTCCATGCCGTCCAGGCTGCGTTCTGGGGACGCCGTCATGGATTCCGCAGGGCCCGCAGGGGGCAACAACTCGACCGGCTCACCGAGTTCGCGGATCATCTTGCGTCGCTGCTCACAGAGGGCACCTGAACCGAGCACTCGGAGTTCGGCCCTCCCCGTACGCCGCACTCCTGGCGCAGCGCCAACGCGCGCCGTACACGCCCAGACCCCCAGCCCCGCCGCAACAAGGAGTGACGTAGGACATGGCACGTGCAGCAGCGATCCGGTGGACCGCGTGGATCGCAGGGGTGTTGGTCCTCGGACTCCTTGCGGCCTGGATCTGGTGGCGGGAGAGCGACACGGCGGCCCGCTGGCGATTCGAGGAGGCCATGGCCACCTACTGCGGGGGTGTGCTGGCCCACGAGAGAAGCTCGCTGTTCGAGGGACTGTGGCCCGGCCTGGAGCTGCGGAACGATCTTGTACTCGGCCCGGACGCGCACGCCTGCCTGGTGGGTGATCACCAACGAGAGGTGACCGTGGCCCTCCTTCGCTCCGAGGAGCACGGTGGCCAGGACCTGGAGGAGCTCCTGCCGCCCTTCACAGGCCGTCGGTTGCCGGTGCCGTTGACCGGAGGCTGGCGCGGCGCTGCCGACGGCGACTCGGTCCGGGTACTGGTCGGTTGCCAGGGAAGCGATGACCTCGTCTCCGTGACCATCGACTCGTACATTTCGACGACCCACTCCGAGACGGAGGAAGCCCGCCAGGAGCAGGCAGGCGGGTGGCTCGACGGGGATGTGTACTGGGCCCGGTTCGCTACCGCGACGGCCGTCAAGGCGGCGGATCGCTGGGGCTGCGCGACCGAAGGAGGCAAACCCCTGCGGTCCCTGCCCGCGGTCACCGGGCAGGAGCCGACCACGGGCGCGGACGGCACGTGCGCGGCGCTGCCCTTCGGCCGCGACCAGCGCCTGGACACCGTAGAAGAGACCACGGCCGGAGAGGAGAGCGCGGCCGAGGAAGAGACCACCGCAGGCGGATCCGGCCTGTACGAGGTGTGCAAGGTCGGGGCCTCGCACTACTTCGACGCACGCTACGTCTTCTCCGCACGCTTCGGCCCCTACGCCCTGCGCGCACGGGACGGCGATTCCAGGCGCGACAACGGCAGCCAGGCCGGGGCCCGGGACGGCACGATGTGGGCGAGTGCCCGCTGCCCCGGCGATTCCGAGCGGGCCCTGTTCACCGGGTACACGCCGGCCGAAGCAGCCACCGTGTGGCTACCCGGAGACAAGGGCAAGGAGACCTTCGGGCTGCCGGCTTTCCGGAAGTTCGCGGAGCGTTCGGCCACACGGCACGGATGCACGGACCTGCGCCTGCCGACGGCCGGGTGAGGCTACATCGGCGGGACAGGCTTGTAGGTGCCCCAGACCTGCCGCTCCCCCGGCCCCGATCCCGACCCCTGACGGGACGGCCCTTTCCGCCCGCGCGCACGGAGAGAACGGGGGACGAGCAGTCATCAGGCCAGCCGCGACTCCGCGTCGCCCGGTCCGCCCGGTCCGCCCGGTCCGCCCGAGGGCAGGAGCGCAAGCGGCAGCGGCCTGGAGTGCACGATGTGCAAACGGGAGACGGCGCGAGTGAGCGCCACGTACAAGCGGTTCAGGCCGCGGGCCTCGGCCTGGACGATGGCCGCGGGCTCGACCACGACGACGTGGTCGTACTCCAGTCCCTTGGCGGCGGAGGCCGGCACCACCGTGACGCGCGCCCCCAGGGTGTCCGGCGCGGATGCGGTGATCCCGGCTGCGGCCAGAGCCCCGTACAGACTCTGCGACTCGACGTCGGTCACGATGAGACCGATGGAACCCTCGTACTCCAGCGCGGTGTTCACCGCCGCGACGGTCGCCGCGGTCGTGTCCTCGGTGGCCTCGACACTCACCTCGCCGTCGCGGCGCAGGGAGCGGGACGGTGGTACGTCCACGTCGAGATGGTCCAGCAGGCGGTTGGCGAGTTCGGCGACCGCACCGGGAACGCGGAAGCCCGTGGTCAGCGGGGTGACGACGGCGTCAGGTCTGCCCATGTGGGCGAGGAGCCGAGGCCACTCGCGCGCGGCCCACGGGGTGGTGCCCTGAGCGAGGTCGCCCAGGACGGTGAGCGAGCCGAAAGGCGAACGTCGAGCGATGACGCGGCACTGCATCGGTGAAAGGTCCTGCGCCTCGTCGATCACGATGTGCCCGTAGCCGGCAGGGCGCTCGATCAAGCCGGCCAGTTCGTCGAGGAGTACGAGATCTGCAGCCGACCAGCGGGCCGATCTGTGGGTGCGCGGGGGTTCGGCCCACAGGAGGGCACGCTGCTCATCCGGGTCGAGGATGCCTTCGGCCGCGTCGGCGAGAAGGTGCGGGTGCGTGAGCAGGTCCGCGAGGATCTCCTCCGCGTGCACGGCGGGCCATACGGCGTTGATCCCAGTGGTGAGCGGCCGGGCCCGGGACACCTTCTGCACCCAGAGGTTGGTACGCGGACCGGCACGGCGCTCGGCCTGTTGCTGGATGCGGCGCACGATGCGCGTACCGACTCGGTCGCGTCCCACAGCGTACGGAGGTTCTTCGGCGCGCACGTCACGGACGGTCTGCTCCAGTTCGTCGGCGGAGATGCGCCAGCGATACGAACCGTCCGGCAGGGCAAAGGACTTCGACAGGTCCGGGCGCACACGTGCGTACAGGGCGCGGCGCAGGACTTCTGCCATGCGGATGTCGTGTTTGACGGCTGCCGCGTGCTCGCTGTCGTACGCCGTGACCGGGTGGGCGGCGATCTCGTCGTCGAGGGTGGACTGCCGCACGCCGGTCTCACCGAGGGCGGGCAGCACTTCGGAGATGTAGGAGAGGAAGGTGCGGTTGGGGCCGAGGATCAGCATCCCGCCGCGCTGGATGCGCTGCGGCCAGGTGTAGAGGATGTACGCGCGGCCCGGTGCAGCCCGACCGCGGTCTTGCCGGTGCCCGGGGCGCCCTGGACGCAGAACGTGGTGGCGAGGTCCTCCCGTACGAGGTGGTCCTGATCGGGCTGAATCGTGGCAGCGATATCGCGCATGGGCCCGATGCGAGGACGCTCGACCTCGACGGCGACGATGCTGCTCTCCCGTGTCTCGCCCGCGCCGAGATGCTCGTCCTCAAGGCTGGTCAGGTCGGCTGAGTCACCTCCGCTCCCGTATGACCAGCCGAAGCGGCGGCGGACCGCGACACCCTGCGGGTCACGGGGACCGGCCTGGTAGAAGGCCCGGGCGACGGGAGCACGCCAGTCGACGACGAGCGGCGGCGAGGACGGATGGGAGGTGATGCGCAGCCGACCGACGTGGTACTGCTGACCGGCGTGGTCGCCCGCCGCCTCGGAGGCGGAGGTGAAGTCGAGGCGCCCGAAGAACAACGGCCCTTCGGGCAACTCCCGGAGCTCTTTCGCCTGGGTACGCAACTGGCGGCCGAGGGCTTCGGCGTCCGCACCGGACGCGGCGACGTCCTCTCCGACAACCACCTGTTCCTGCGCACCGTCGATCATGGCGTCGAGCGCCGCGCGGCAGGCGTCGTGGCGAGAGCGTTCCCGGTCGAGGGCGTCACTGAGGACGGAGTCGGAGCGTGACATTGCCTCACAATAACGCAACTCAATCATTTTTTTAACTGGGTTACGTTACGAGTGTCTCGGCCTGTCAGCAGTGCAGCGTCGTGTGGCTCAATGCCCCCCCGAGAGACCGCACCGCACCGCCCACGCACACGGTGCCGCCGGCCCGCGACTCAGCCCAACAGCAAGGCTGCTTGTCCGCGTGCCTCGTCCAGCCACACCGCGCGTTCTTTCTCCGTCGAGCCCGTGACCGTACGGAAAACCGTCCGGCGTACATCCGTTACTCCTACGTACGGCAGGACGCACGCCGCCCAGACGCTTTGGAGCGGATCGCCGAACTCGCTCTCTTCACGGTCGGCCGGAGTGTCGGAGGTGTTCAGGACGAGTGCCCTGCCGGCCTTCAGGAGCCCAGCGGGCTCGCCCTCCGCCGTGCCGAGTTTGTACGCAACACCGGGGACGAGCACACGCTGGACCCAGCCTGTGAGGACAGCGGGCGGCATGCCCCACCAGTTCGGGTGGACGAACACCATGGCGTCGAGCGTGGCCACCTCTGCCCGGTGCTGCGCCACCTGCGAGTCCTGGGCGGGCGGCGCCGACTGGACCGTCCCCGTCTCGTCGGCGGACAGCACAGGGTCGAACCCTTCGGCGCAGAGGTCGTGCGCCAGTACCTGGCAGCCTCGGCCCCGCAACTCCTCCACAACGGCATCGGATACGGCGTGGTTGAAGCTTCCGGGCCTCGGATGTGCGAGGTACACCCCTATACGCATTATTCGTCCCCCAGTCGAAACGCACACGTCTTCATCATCTGCCGATCCTGTCGGACCCACTCATCAGCTCCGCACTCGGCACGTAGCCATTATCTGCGAACGGCTGCCCACGGAAGCCCCGCTGTGAGAAATACCCTTGCGCAGACAAGAATCCGGGGTGGTCCCCAGCCAAAAAGGCTGGGGA